>JAZUEO010000083.1:0-3028 GCA_045640205.1 Candidatus Coprenecus sp.
GGCAGTATGCGTCAATCTCCAGGATCTCTTCTCGTGTCATCATATGCCTTTCCTTTTTTCAGCAAAGGTAAAGGCCTTTGGTCCCAACTGCAAGACGTACTTCGTCGGAGGCTTACAAAACAATTTATCCGTTATGACAAGAAAATATCCAAAATTCTGTGACCCGACTAATGATTGGGCATTTAAGCGAATCTTCGGCAGCGAGCAGTACAAGGCTGCCACCATCGGTTTCATCAACAGTATGCTGCCCGAGAGACAAATCTGCGACGTCGAGTTCCTTAACGTGGAGATACCCGGCTTCACCGCAGAGGACCGCAAGTCCTGTGTCGATATTCTCTGTCGCGGAAACGACGACAGCAGTTTCATCATCGAGATGCAGATAGTCGAGCAGGAAAGCCGCACGGGAGCCATACTTCCCGGCGCGCCTGAGTTCTTCTTTCTGGAACCGCGAAGATTCGAGAAAAAAGAGGACGAATTGAAAACATATCAGGAAAAATGGCTATTTTTACTGCGCAATGCGAAGTTCCTTTCGGTCATACCTGAAACTTTTTCCGGAGACAAGGCGTTCGATGCATACTTCAGCGCCTCGGAAACAGCGAATATGACCAAGGAGGAGCGCATATTATATGACCAGGCTATGATAACGAAAACAGATATCGAATACGGCAAACTCTACAGTTACAAGAAAGGACTCGCCAAGGGTGAAGCCAAGGGCCGGGAAGAGGCTCAAAGAGAGTTGGCAATGAAAATGCTTCTCAAAGGCATGTCTGTTTCTGAGATTTCCGATTTGACCGGAATGCCTGCCGAAGACCTGGAAAAATTGAAAAACTAAGAAGATTTTGCCTGACATGTAGCAGGACAGGCTCTTCCGCTATCGGAGCGCAGCATCCTGAAAAGCATCCGTCAGCAGGGCTTTGCCGAAGGCGTCACGCAGCCCTGAGGACGGATGCTTTCATGCTGTTTTCAGCCCGTTACGCACTTGTCTGCAAGTCTGGACTTTTTAGCACACTCCCGGATGGTCCTTTCGGGGTTTCGTGCGCGTGGGGAGGCTTGCGTCACCCCACGAGGACTTTGTCGATGTTGCGGGTGGCGGAATCGAAGTTGATGCCGAGGCGGACGACCTGCCGGTCTTCGACGGCGAAGGGGAGGGTGTAGTTATTGTCGCTTATCTGCGCCAGAGCCTCCTCGGCAGTGCCGTCAAGCTTGAATTCCAGCACATAGCAGAACTTCGGAGTTTTGACCACCATATCAATGCGTCCCTGACTGGTGCGGTATTCCGCCTCCGTGTAGAAGCCCATAAGTTTGCAGAGGATGAACACAACGTTCTGATAGTGGTTCTCAAGTTTCTTGACCAGTTCGTACGGGTAGTCGGCGAAAAAGGATTTCAAGCGGTCGACGAAGCCGTCGGTGTTGCCGGTCCGCACGTCCGTCACGAAGTTCCGGATGCAGAATGCGGAATCCATATTGTGGAGGTTGGCATAATACGGCACAAGGAAATCAAGGAATCCCTCCTCGACCTCCGCGTTGGGGAAGCCCAGAGTGTAAGTGCCGAATTCGGGGTCATAGTCCTTGATGGTGAGGTATCCGCTCTGGTATATCACCGGTATTGGGTCGGCGGGGTCTGCATCTATGCTGTTCAGTTTCTTGGCCGAGACTACAGCGTGGCTCATATCCTCAAGATTATATTCCCGCTCCTGAAGAAGCTGCACAAGATAAGTCGGAGTGCCGGTCTCGAACCAGTAGCTGCCGAATTCTTTCTTTGAGAGGGAAAGCAGGACGCTGAAAGGATTGTACACGCCTTTGGAGTTCTTATGGAAATGATAACCGTCGTATCTCTGCCGCATCATCCCGATACATTCTTCCAATGTGACTCCCGAGGCCTCCGCCATCGCATTCAATTCAGGATTGAAGTTGGATACCAGTTCCTCTTCAGTGATGCCACAGATATCAGAATAGCTCTCATCCATTGAGATATCGTTGAGATTATTAAGGCCGCTGAAAACGCTCAGCTTCCCGAACTTCGTCACTCCCGTAAGAAGCGCGAACCGGATGCAGCCGTCCATCGACTTGAGCGCACCGTAGAAACCCCTGAGAGTGGCGCGGTAGGCATCCTGAAGCTCCGGATTGCCGATGGCTTGAAGCATAGGCTTGTCATATTCGTCCACCAGAATCACCACTTTCCGGCCTGTCTTCTCGAAAGCCAGTTTGATGATTTGCGTGAAACGTTCCTCAATGCTTCTGTCAGTGAATTGATTACCGTACAGCGCCTCCCAATATTCAAGGTGTTTGTTCAATTCATCTGTCAAGGCCTTTTCATCGGAATAGTTTCTGGTATTCAAATCCAGATGTAGCACGGGGTGCTCCAGCCACTCCTTCTCAAGATTCTCAATCGCCAGTCCCTCGAAGAGGTCCTTCCTGCCGCTGAAATAGGAATGAATCGTACTCATCAGAAGCGACTTTCCGAAGCGGCGGGGGCGGGAGAGGAAATAATAGCATCCGCTGCTGATGAGACGGTATATTTGTTCCGTCTTGTCAACATATAAATACTCGCCTTCCCTGAGCTTCTCGAAGTTTTGGATGCCGATAGGCAGATTACGAAGTGTGGTCTGTGCTTCCATATTTCACAAAGATAATTCACAGATTCCATAAATGCAAAATGAAAAGTTGCGCGGACGCCAGTGACTCGCGTCTGCGCAACTTTTCATTTTGCATTTCCAGGAAATAATGTCTTAATTTGTATCCCAATGACCGTTTCAGGCACATATAGTCCTTGTATCCTCGCCCAAATTTTTGTCGGGGGGGGTATAATATCCTATCATTCAATAGTATATATAGTTTATGCAGCGCTTTTGACTTCAATGCCGCGGCTTCATCGTGTCCGGACGGTATGTCCTGTTCCGGCCAAAAGTAGAGAAAATCATAGTAAACCATTATGAATACAAGATTCAAGATCTTCGTCGGTAAGCTTACCATCATCGCAGTAATGGCCGCAGGCGCGGTGTTCGCATCCTGCACCAAAGACGTCACC
>JAZUEO010000084.1:0-6590 GCA_045640205.1 Candidatus Coprenecus sp.
GGGCGGAGGCGGCTGCCGTGGCGGCTGCTATTGTGAAATTTTATGAAAAAGATGACCCCGGTGCCTTTGCCGAAGGTATTATGGAAGAAAAGAAAAAATATTCGTGGGAAGGGATGTGCGGAGCCGTTAATGATTTATATGAAAAGATATGCTGCCTGAAAAAGGAAAACTGTTGATAGGAAATCAGAATTTCACCCGTCTCGCAGAACTGTCGGATGATTCGGAAGCGGGAGATTTGCTGGTAACGGGTCTGTTCGCTTCGGCGCGCTCCTATGCCTTGGCGGCCGGTATCGTCCGGGGGTGTCATCTTGTGATTTTTCCCGACAGGGACAGTGCGGCCGGGTGTGTGTCGGACCTATATGTCCTGACGGGAGAAAAAGATGTCTTCTTTTTCCCGGCTGAGGATTCGAAAGGTACGGCCAAATCCGTAAAGAGCGCCACGGCACAAGTTCAGCGCACTGCGGCCCTGGGTGCGATATCCTCCTTTGCGAGGGGGGAATACGACGGAGAATTTGTCATCGTGGTAAGTTATCCTGATGCCCTCAAAGCCGAGGTGCCTACTGACAAGGCGATAGACAGCAGTACCTACACTGTCACCAAAGGGGAAAAAATATCGTTCGATTTTCTTAAGGAAATGCTGTTTTCCCTGGGGTTTGAAAGAGTTGATTATGTTTCCCAGCCCGGAGAGTTCGCTATAAGGGGCGGTTTGGTGGATGTGTTTTCCTACAGTGATGACAAACCATGCAGGATAGACTTTTTCGGAGATGAAGTCGAAAGCATAAAGATGTTCGATGTGAACACTCAGCGCTCTTTCGGAAGCACTGATGCAGTGACCGTTTTTCCGAACCTATCCTCAAGAGAGACCGAACATATTCCTTTTATGGAATTTTTCCCTCAGAGCGGAACTGTCTGGATGTGCGACCCGGATGATGTATCCAAGGTGGAGGGAAGGCACAGGAAAATATGTCTGTCTCAGTCCGTAAGGGGGTTCCGGTATGATAAGCGCGTGGATTTCAATACTGCTCCACAGCCTTCATTCAATAAGAATTTTGACCTTCTGTCAGAAAATCTGCGGGATTACAAGACCCTGGGATATGAAATACACGTGATGAGTGAAAGCATCTCACAAATCGAGCGCTTGAAGAGCATATTCACGGCTCACGACATCAAGGTCAGCTTTGAAACATATACGATTCAGTCAGGGTTCATCGACAACGATGCCCGTATATGTCTATATTCCGACCACCAGATTTTCGAGCGCTACAGGTATGTCAAGCTGCGCCGCACCATCGAGAGAAGCGAAAGGATTTCAATGGATGAAATCAATGCCTTGAGGGAGGGGGATTTCGTCGTTCATATCGACCACGGAGTGGGAAGATTCGGAGGGCTGGTGAAAAATATGGTCAACGGCAGGCAGCAGGAGGCGGTCAAACTGATTTACAAGGATGGGGACATATTGTTTGTCTCACTGCATTCCCTGCACAAAATATCCAAGTACAGAAGTGCGGATTCCGGGGAGCCTAAAATTTACAAACTGGGAACCGGAGCGTGGAGTAATCTCAAGAACAAGACCAAGTCAAAGGTACGTGACATCGCGGCCGATTTGGTCAAACTATATTCGGAGAGGCGTGTGGCGGATGGGTTTGCTTTTTCTCAGGACAGCTATTTGATGCATGAACTGGAATCGAATTTTATGTATGAGGATACCCCGGACCAGCATCGTGCCATAGAACTTGTCAAGGGAGATATGGAGAAAAGTTATCCTATGGACAGGCTTATCTGCGGAGATGTCGGTTTCGGGAAGACGGAAGTGGCCATCCGTGCTGCGTTCAAAGCAGTGTGTGACAGCAAGCAGGTGGCTGTTCTGGTCCCGACTACCATACTTGCCCTGCAGCATTACAATACTTTCCTTGAAAGGCTTCACGATTTCCCCTGCACCATCGACTATGTCAGCAGGCTGAGAAGTGCCGGAGAACTGAAGGAAATCGCCGGGAAACTGAAAGAGGGCAGGATAGACATAGTGATAGGAACACACCGCCTTCTGAACAAAAACATCGAATTCAAGGACTTGGGACTGCTTGTCATTGATGAAGAACAGAAGTTCGGAGTGGCTGCCAAGGAGCGTCTTCGCCAGCTCAAGTGCTCCGTGGATACCTTGACACTGTCTGCGACCCCTATACCGAGGACGCTGCAGTTCTCACTGCTCGGAGCAAGGGACCTTTCCATTATCAACACTCCTCCACCGAACCGTCAGCCGGTAAGTACGGAAATAATCGATTTTGATGAAGAGCTCATCTCCTCCCTGATAAAGGAAGAATTGGAGAGGGGAGGTCAGGTATTCTTCGTTCACAACAGGGTGGAGGACATCGAGACCTTTGAGGAAACCATTCTGCGTATCGTGCCGGGAATCAGGACTTGCGTGGCTCACGGACAGATGGAGTCCGGTGTCCTGGAAAAGAAGATACTCGGGTTTATGTCCGGGGATTATGACATTCTGATATCCACCACCATAATAGAAAACGGACTCGATATTCCCAATGCCAATACCATTATCATCGACCAGGCGCAGAATTATGGATTGAGTGACCTTCACCAGTTGCGCGGACGAGTCGGACGTTCGAACAGAAAAGCATATTGTTATCTGATAGTCCCCACTGCCAAAATGATTACCGACGATGCCAGACGCCGCCTGAATGCCATCGAAGCATTTTCCGACCTTGGCAGTGGATTCAACATTGCAATGCAGGACCTCGACATCCGGGGGATGGGCAATATGCTCGGTGCGGAGCAGAGTGGATTTATAGCCGATATGGGATTTGAAACCTATCAACGCATTCTGGCTGAGGCATTTGAGGAAATCAAGGCATCGGCGGGAGTGGACATTCCATCCTATGAAGGAGATGATGGCTCTTACGTCAAGGACTGCACAGTGGATACTGATATGGAACTTCTGATACCTGATTCATACATTAATATGATTCCCGAAAAGATACGTCTGTACAAGGAACTGGATTCGATAAGCGACGAAGAGGGAATCGAAAGATTTCTTTCCGCTCTGGAAGATCGTTTCGGCCCGGTACCGGAGCAAGTGAAGCAGCTTACATACGTGGTGCGCCTGCGCTTGAAGGCTATGGAACTCGGATTCGAGAAGATAGTTCTCAAAGGAGGAAATATGCTGATGTATCTGATTTCGAATCAAACCTCACCATATTATTCTTCACAGGTATTTTCCTGCCTTTTGGATGCCATTCAACAAAAAAAAGGCGACCGTTACTCATTCCGGCAGAAAAACGGCAAGTGTTCTATCGCAGTCAAGAATGTCAATACCATAGCAGGTGCATATAATCTGATTTGCAAACTCATATGAAAAGTTTATCGGTAGACCTCGGGAATAGCTCGTGCAAGTATGCCGTTTCTTGCGACGGGGCGTTGTGTTCCTTCATAAGGGACGGAGGGGAAAATATGGCCGTTACGGCCAAAACGCTGCTGAACGGAGAAAAGCCGGATATGGTCGTACTCTCCAGTGTAAGGAGCGACAATGATTCCTGCCTGGAGGCGCTTTCGTCTCTGGGCGGGCGTCTGATAGTCCTCTCTTCCGAGACGCCATTGCCCATAAGATTGGATTATGGAACGCCACAGACCTTGGGAGCGGACAGAATAGCGGCCGCTGTGGCCGCGCACGCCATTTTTGAAAAAGAAAACGTACTCATTTTCGACTTCGGGACAGCTATGACCGTGGACCGTGTGACGAAGGAGGGAGTGTTTGCCGGAGGCAATATTTCCATCGGCCTGAGAAGCCGCTTGCAGGCTCTGCACAGTCTGACCGCCCGACTTCCGGAGGTGGAGGTAAGCGAGTGCCCGGCAGTGAACCTTGGCAAATCCACTGCTGAAGCATTGGTCTGTGGTGCTGTTTCAGGCATTGTTTTTGAAGTATGTGGTTATATTAACAGCTATCCCGGACATAAAATTGTTTTTTCAGGTGGGGATTCTATTTTTTTGGCAAAGCAAATGAAAAATCCCATATTTGCAGATTATAATTTGGTTTTAAAAGGGTTAGCTCTCATTGCAGAGTATAATGCGCAGATGTAAACTATTGATAATGTGCGTGGGTACGGCTTTGTTGTCCGTATGTCCCAGCTTTTCCGCCAAAGCTCAGGTCACTGATGCTTTAGGCGCTTATTCGCCATATTCATTGTACGGTATCGGGCAATTGGATATGCAGGGTACTGCATCAAATGTTATGATGGGTGGAATCGGTGTGGGAACCAGAGACCACAGGTATATAAACGCCCTCAACCCTGCTGCCGTCACTGCCAGGGATTCGCTGGCGTTTATGATGGATTTCGGGGCCTACCAGAAAAATATATTTCTGAGTGATTCAAGGACCACGGCTGCATACAATGTTTTCAATATGCAGAATATCACGATATCGGTACCCATAACCAAAAAACATTCCGGTCTCATCATAGGTCTGGCACCTTTCAGCAATGTCGGGTATAAGTTTCTGACCAAAGAAACAAGGAGCGATTTGCTGGCTTCTTACGGCGATATTACATATCAGAAATACGGGACAGGTGGAATATATCAGGTTTTCGCCGGAGTCGGATGGACTTTCTTCGACCGTCTTTCAGTCGGTGCGGAGGGTATCTATTACTTCGGGAAAATAAAACTTATGAGTGATGCCATATTCGGCAATTCTTCGATGAATTCCATTTATACGGGATGGCAGTATCAGGTACATTGTTTTTCAGGGAAGTTCGGAGTACAGTACGAGCTGCCTTTGAAATCTTCGCAGTCTGTCCTTACCTTCGGGGCAACATATCGTCTGGGGAATGATATGAAGGGTGATGTAACAAGATATGCCTATACCGGAACAGATACCATACGTGTTGAAAATTTTAACAGTCTCAGACCGAAAATCGCTTCTGAAATAGGTCTCGGAGTGTCGTGGAGAAGACCCAGAATGATGTTGGGTTTTGATTACATCCGTCAGGACTGGAGGACAAATGCATTCAAGGAGTATCGTGCGGATTTGGATTTTGACCCGTCATTGGCACAGTCATTCAGATTCGGAGCGGAATTCACTCCGAATAAAAATGACGTCAGATATTATCTGAAACGTGTGACCTATAGAGCCGGAACCTACTATGACCGTTCCTACATATCAGTTGACGGAGAACAGGTGGTTTCATACGCCCTGACCCTTGGCGCCGCATTCCCCATTTCCAGATTGGGAACAGATATTTCAGTAGCCGTCGAACTCGGTCAGCGGGGGACCGTGAAGTCGAATCTCGTGAAGGAGACGTTCGTGAATCTGGTTTTCAACGTGAACCTCTATGATATCTGGTTTATGAAATATTTCTATGATTAAAATAATAAACTGACTTGACTATGAAAAGAATTGTTGTTTTTCTCTCTATTGCAGTCCTGATGGCTGCATCGTTCTCAGCATCGGCACAGGGAAAGTATGGCCGTGACAGTGCTGAATGTGTCAAATACCTTGGTTTCTACAAGCAATATGTGAAACAGGGGAATCTCAAGGAAGCCTCACCTCTGTGGCGGAAAGCCATTTCCGTCTGTCCTCCTACCGCAAGCCAGAATATGATTCTTGACGGTTTGAAAATCGTCAGATCGGAAATTGCACCCAACAAGAAAAACCCCGTACGTATGCGCGAACTGGTGGACACTTTGAAGATATTGCACCAGATGAGAATTGACAACTATCCCAAGTATGCTGTTCAGGCCTACTCCGCCCTCTCTTTGGATATGATAAACTTTATGGGAGACGAAGACGGTGAGACCGTTTTCGAAACCTTGGAAAAAACCATTGACATTACCAAGGACAAGACACAGCCCGTAGTGCTTGTAAAGTATATGGAACTCGCGTCCAAACTTTATCAGGATGGCAAGTTCGATGCCGCGAAAGTGATGGAGTGCTATGCTAATGCTTCCGACAACCTCAAAAGTGTGTTGGCAGAGGCAAAGGAAGAAAAAGACAAGGACGAAGCCAAGTCCGCACAGGCCAGTGTTGACAATCTTTTCTCTGCAAGCGGAGTGGCAAGTTGCGAAAACCTCGTGAAGATTTATACCCCCAAATATGAAGCTACTCCTGATGACAAGGGATTGCTGGCCACTATGGTATCATCTCTCTCCGCTCAGAACTGCGTTGAGGAGGAACTTTTCCGCAAGGCTGTGGAATCTCTTCACAAGCAGGAAGCCACATACAATTCCGCATATTTCCTCTTCAAACTGTATTCCAGTGCCGGTGACAGCGAGAAGGCCAAGGCCTTCATTCAGGAAGCCATCGATTATGTGGAGTCCGATGCCAATACCGATGCGATGTATTACTTCGAGCTTTCACAGTATATGTTCAAGAATGGAAAGAATGCTGATGCTTTCAAGGCTGCCAAATCTGCTGTAGCACTTGCTGAACAGGCTTCAAATCAGGAACTTCTCGGCAAAGTATATCTCCTGATGGCACAGATGTGGGGCTCAGTGAAATGTGGAGGAAACGAAGTGGAGGTTCGCGCCCCCTATTGGGTAGCTGTCGATTATCTGATTAAGGCTAAAAACGCGAACAGCGAACTGAC
>JAZUEO010000085.1:0-4503 GCA_045640205.1 Candidatus Coprenecus sp.
ATTACCTACCCGGACCCTGTAACACAGTTCATCAATGCCTGCAAGACTATCTCTGGAGCGGAAGTATCATTTGACACGCCACCGTCAGATAACATTCGCGGGGAATCTTCGACCGTGCGCGGTGCTTTCGGTGTGGCTGAGAACGGATGCATATGGATACCACAGACAGAAGCGGACAGGACTTATCTTTTCGCATCGGAGCATCTTGACATCATCGTCTCCAGAACGGACATCCTGAACAATATGCACGAAGCATACGAGAGAATAGCGGCATCCGAGGAATATTTCAAGGAATACAAGTTCGGCACATTCATCAGCGGTCCGTCCAAGACGGCCGACATCGAAGGGGCTCTCGTATATGGCGCCCAGGCTGCCAGGTCAGTAACAGTCTATCTTATTTGACTCTCAATTTCTTCCGATTTTGAGAGTTGTTCTTTCCGAACATCCTGTACCTACCTATACTCTTTTCTCATAGAAACGCTCTCTTCCGTAGGAAAATCTGCAGGTACGGCTTGTGTCACGACCCCTTTGGCGGCCCACTCTGCACCTCTGAGAAGCAGAACTTGAAAACCGGTACATTGCATAGCCGGATTGTCCTCCAGAGTGTCACCTGCATGCCCGAGCATTATATGGAAAATTCTTCCTTTGCCATAGGCGACAGTAAATATCAGCGGTTCATTACGTCCTGAACCACGTTTTTCAGTGGGAGAATAAGCCGTGTACAAAAGTGTTCCGATATTTCCGGGACCACGCATCCTATCATAGAGTTCATCCTTGGCATGTTTCCACCTCGCAGGCAGTCCCTCAAGAACAGGATGGGACTGACACCTGCATTCCATAATATATTCGTGCTGGTCACCGTGTGAGCCACCGGGCCCGGGTGAATAATCTTTTACCAGATTTCCGTCCTTCCAGTAAACGTATGGGCCCGACTTTTCATCTCTGTTTTCCCATCCACCCAGGGCGATTATTTTATTGAACTCCTTCCACTGACTGAAAGCATTGTCAGCGGCGTGATATATGATGACACCACCACCTTTTTTCACATATTTCAAAAACGCTTTATTCATGGAGTCATTCCAACTGTCCCCGTTATAATCCAGAACAACGAGCGAATAATTGTCAAAATCCACGTTGAAATCCGAAAAATCTCCTCCCTGTTCCGGAGATACGGCCAAATCGACGCTGAAAAGACCGGAATTCTCCAATGTTTTCTGCAAAGCGATATGACTGACCTTCCAATTATGGTTATTCTGGCCGGTGATTATGACTGTCTTGACAGGTTCCGTCGCAGAGGCATCTATAGTGCAGAAAGGCAGGAGTGACAACAAAATGGGAACGATAGTTCTCTTTAAACCGAAGTGTATATTCATAATTAGAATTTTTATAATTTTTTATATCTTGGAAAAACTCAGACTTCCGAGGGCATTTCCTACTATCATCACCAGAAGATTGGTACAGAAGCCCAGAGGTAACTGGCTTATACGTTCCGGGAACTGGGAGAAGCCATCCTCCCCTATCCACATCCAGAAATACCCGTAATCGGCTATGCAGTGTTCGAATCCGCATAGGATGAAGAACATTATCGGCATAATCACCAGAATGGGATGAGCATGTTTTTTCCACCCGTTTACAGCCAGATACATCATGGCTCCACAACCCCAGGAAAGATAAAGACTGCTGAAAGAACTCTGCGTGGTTTTAGTGGCTACCATAGCATCGACAGCGGAAAGGTCAAGCCTGGTTTCCCCGGCAAGAGCACATACGAGGGCGATGCCGACGAAATTGAAAAATATGATGGGAAGCATTCCTTTCTGCAGGTTCCAGATGTCATTCCAACACGTAACATAGCCGATTCTTCCCGTGTATAGAGGGAAACCCTTTATCAGGATGCTTAACAAACCGAGAGAGAAAAGGAATGAACCGAGTATTTTGTTAGCCGAAACCACATAAATCAAGTCCCCCATTCCTATGAGAGCCCCAGCCAAAAGAGACTGTAAATAAAAAGTAAGTGTTTCTGTTTTGTTCATATTCTTCGAATGAATCTTAAATCTTCCGCAAAGATATTAAGATTCTGTTTTGAAATGATTCTTTGAAACTGTTTAAATATATCATATCAGATTTATTCCGGCCTCCGCACATTTGACACGCATATCTTCAGGCCATATACTGGCCTGTATTTCACCTATGTGGGCCTTTCTGAGCAGGAACATACACAGGCGGGACTGTCCGATTCCTCCTCCGATAGTATATGGAAGCTGGCCTGAAAGCAATTTTCTGTGATAAAGCAGACTCTTTTTCTCCATCTCCCCCTTCGCCTCCAATTGGCGAAGCAGGGAATTCTCATCGACCCTGATTCCCATACTGGACAGTTCGAATGAGCTGTTAAGGATAGGATTCCATACCAGCAAATCACCGTTAAGAGACCAATCATCATAATCCGCCGCTCTTCCGTCATGTGGCCGTCCGTCGGAAAGAGGATATCCTATTCCTGTCAGGAACACAGAACCGAATTCCCGGGTAACGGCATTTTCACGCTCCTTCGGAGTAATATCCGGGTATTTTTCCAGAAGTTCCTGGGAAGAAATGAAAGTGATTTCATCAGGCAGACAAGGGCTTATCTGAGGATATTCCAGATAAATCCTGTTTTCAGTCACTTTGATGGCTTCATATATCCTCCGGACTGTCTTTTTGAGAAACTCCTCATTTCTATTCTCCTTGTTTATGACAAGTTCCCAATCCCACTGATCCACATAAATGGAATGGATATTATCCAATTCCTCATCGGGACGAAGTGCATTCATATCAGTATAGATACCCAGTCCTGGTTTAAGTTTCATTTCCGAAAGTTTCACCCTCTTCCACTTTGCCAGAGAATGAACTATTTCAGCCTTTTGTTCATTCATTCCCTTAACGGAAAAAGATACCGGTCTTTCGATTCCGTTGAGTTCGTCATTCAATCCCGTTCCGGAAATAACCATCATCGGTGCGGTCACTCTCATCAGGGAAAGTTGAGCCGACAGATTTATCTGAAACATATCTTTGACGGATTTTATGGCTTTTTCCGTATTTTCCTGAGTTTCCAGGAGATTATGATATTCAAAAGGCAAATACAAGGACATGATAATATATATGTTGAAGTTCAGTCAAACATTTGGTCGAAGTGGAATATGGAAGTTTTTTCCGAAGATAGATTCAATGTTTTGAAATACCTGATTGTCAAAGGTATAGCTATTATAAAAGTAATGATATCGGCAGCCGCCTGTGACACTTCCACCCCTTTCAGACCCCAGAATACGGGGAGTAGCAGAATCATAGGGATGAAGCATATTCCATTGCGGCAGGCCGCGAGAAAATTAGCAGAAATGGCACGTCCGCTGGTCTGGAACATCATATTGGACATAGTAATGACCACTGCCAGCGGATACGTCAGAATCTGCCATCTGAAGGCAGCGGAACCGACTTCCACCACCTGCGGGTCGTGACGCAGGATATCTATTATGGACTCTGAAAATATGAAACAGACTACCGAAACCGGGATGACAAACAGCAGTCCGATCTTGACACAGAACTTGAACCCTTCACGCACCCTGTCAAAAAGGCGTGCACCGTAATTGAAACCGCATAGAGGTTGAAAACCCTGGCCAAGCCCGATTATTATCGAAAATACCACGAAAGAGACACGGGTTACGATGGACATACCGGCAATGGCGGCATCTCCATATTGCCCAGCCGCCACGTTGAGCATCAATGTCGTAATGCTGGCCAACGCTTGACGAGTAAGAGAGGGAGTTCCACCTTTCATTATTTCCTTCACGGGATTCCAAGCGAAAGAAATGCGATTCGCGGCCATTCGGATATTGCCACCGCGTCTTGTCATCACCAGCAATACGAAGAAACCGGCTATCTGTCCCACGAGAGTACCAAGAGCGGCTCCTTTTATTCCCATATCGAAACTGAAGGCAAAAATAGGGACGGTAACGACATTGAGAACGGCCCCTGAGAGAATTCCCAGCATACCATAGAAAGCGTTGCCTTGAAAACGAATCTGGTTATTGAGTGTCATCGTTCCCGTTACGAACGGTGCACCCAGAAGGATGATTCTCAGAAAGGCTTCAGTATCCGGAAGGATGGTGGGCGTTGAGCCCAAGGCTATGGATAGGGGCCTGAGGAATATCAGGCCAAGCAGACTTATGAGCAGGCCGAAAAGAATGGAATATAAAAAACCTGTAGATGCCATTACCTCAGCACGATATACCTCTTTAGCCCCCAAAGCTCTCGATATGAAGGTACCGGAACCCTGACCGAAGAAAAAACCGCACGCCTGCATAATGGTCATTACCGGAAATACGATTCCCACCGCAGCCGTAGCCTGAGTACTGATTCTTCCGACATAGAATGTATCGATGATGTTGTAGAGACTTATAACCAGCATACTGACTATGGTAGGAACCGCCATTGTCAATATGACGCGGCCTACCGGAGCAGTGGTCAGATATGTGA
>JAZUEO010000086.1:0-10163 GCA_045640205.1 Candidatus Coprenecus sp.
ATGGAGGAATGCGATGAATTCGTCATCCATAGCGGCGAGTTGGCGGGAAGATGGAAGGACCCTGGCGGCCTTCTCTGCAATCTGTTCAGGTGTGTCTCCCGGCCCGATGGTTACGGATGTACCTTCGTGGGATTGATGATAGGTGCATCCTGCCATAATCAGGCAGGTGAATAACAGAAGTATGTTCAGTTTTTTCATACCTGCAAAAATAATCATTTTTTAACAACTGAAGCATCCGTCATCAGGGCTGCGTGACGCCTTCGGCAAAGCCCTGTTGACGGGTGCTTTCAGGATAACTCGCGTTTTGCACAAAGTTTCCGAATCACGAAAAATATTTACCTTTGCGGGTAGGAAACTGTTGGGAATAATTATTTTTTCTTATGATTACAGTTTCGATAAGGAATGACTAATATCTGTCCGATGAAGAATTTTGTAGAAGAACTCAAATGGCGCGGTATGATTCAGGATATTATGCCGGGAACTGAAGAACAATTGATGAAAGAGATGTGTTCGGCCTATGTAGGAATAGACCCTACGGCTGATTCGCTCCATATAGGTCATCTCGTAAGTATTATGATGCTCCGACACCTCCAGAACTGCGGACATCGGCCCATAGCACTGGTAGGCGGTGCCACCGGAATGATAGGGGATCCGTCTATGAAATCCGCGGAAAGGAATCTCCTCGATGAAGCTACTCTCCGCCATAATCAGGAAGCCATCAAGAAGCAGCTTTCCCGCTTCCTTGACTTCGACAGCGATGCCCCTAATGCGGCCATTCTGGTCAACAACTATGACTGGATGAAGGATTACGGATTCCTGAATTTCATACGCGACATAGGCAAGCACATTACCGTAAACTATATGATGGCCAAGGACTCTGTCAAGAAGAGGCTCAGCGGCGAGGGACGCGAAGGAATGTCCTTTACCGAATTCTCATACCAGCTTCTTCAGGGATATGATTTTATGTACCTGTACGAACACGAGAACTGCCGTCTCCAGATGGGAGGAAGCGACCAATGGGGTAATATCACCACCGGAACCGAACTCATCAGGAGAAAACTCAACGGAGAAGCCTATGCCATGACCTGCCCCCTCATCAAAAAGGCGGACGGCACCAAGTTCGGGAAAACAGAAAAAGGGAATGTATGGCTCTCGGCGGAATATACCTCTCCTTACACATTCTATCAGTTCTGGCTGAACGTCGCTGACGATGATGCGGAAAGGTATATCAAGATTTTCACTATGCTGGACGAAGCCACCATAAACGCAGCCATTGAAGAGCACCGTCAGGCTCCCCATATGCGCAGCCTCCAGAAACTGCTGGCCAGAGAAGTCACCGTTATGGTGCACGGACAGGAAGAATATGACAAAGCTGTGGCGGCCTCCAATATGCTGTTCGGCAAATCCACTTCCGAGACTCTCCGCACCCTTGACGAAATGACTTTCCTCTCCGTATTCGACGGAGTGCCGCAATTCACGCTCCAGAAAAACACATTGCCCTCAGGCATAATTGACATGCTCTCCGTAAATACCACCTTCTTCCCCTCCAAGGGAGAATGCCGCAAGATGATTCAAGGCGGAGGAGTTTCCATAAACAAGGACAAGGTGGCGGACATCAACCGCCAGCTGACGGAAGAGGACCTTCTTCAGGGAAAATACATTCTCGCCCAGAAGGGCAAGAAAGATTATGCTATCCTCAAATTCGTTTAGTCATTAATAGAACTATGGAAGGAGAAAGCACACGACAGCTCAAAGTGGCACGACAGCTCCAGAAAGACCTTGCCGAAATCATCCGCTCACGCGGTATGGCCGCTTTCGCCGGAGCTATGGTAACCGTCAGCGGGGTTAAAATCACCCCGGATCTGGCCAATGCGAAAGTGTATGTCAGCATCTTCCCCTCTTCAAAAACCGCCGAGGTGATGAAAATCATCGAAGAGAACAACAGGGCTTTCCGCGGAGAACTCGGACGACTGGTATCCAAGCAGCTCCGCATAGTCCCGGAACTGCTGTTTCTCGTGGATGATTCTCTCGACTACGTGGAGCATATCGAGGAACTTCTCAAGAAGTAAGTGAATGCAACTGTCATCTCTGATAGCGAAACGCTACCTTCTGGCTAGAAAATCACATAATGTCATCAATGTGATATCGCTCATCAGCGGAGCAGGGATAGCAGTCGGGACCTGCGCACTCATCATAGTGATGTCCGTTTATAACGGCTTCGAGGAAATCGTCAAGGATGTGTACCAGGCTACTGAGGCCGATTTCATCATTTACCCCGCTTCCGGCAAATGTTTCTCACCGCAATGCGCTCCCATCGATTCCATTCGTGAGAGTGAATTCACAGACGGTCTCTTCGAAGTGGTCAGCGAGAAAATGTTCCTGACCTACGGTCATTCACAAAGCATAGTCACAGTCAAGGGAGTGGATACCACCTACCGTAATTCATCCATATCCCGGGGCATTATTGATGGGAAATTCCTGCTGTATGAAGGGGAAATACCCTCCGCAGTCGCAGGCCGCGGAATCGCTCGGAAACTGAACATTTCACCTCACTTCGTCGAGCCTCTGAATCTTTATCTTCCGTCACGCAGCAGGAAGATTTCCCTCGTGAACCCTATGGCTTCGCTCAATACATGCAAACTCTTCGTCACAGGAATCGTCTCCATCGAGCAAAGGACAGATAACGAACTGATTATTACCCCTATAGCGGAAGCCAGAAAACTTACTGAATATACGGACGAAGTCAGCTGTCTGGAACTGTTCATTAAAGAAGGGGCAGATTTGCAGGCAGCAGAAAAGAAGTTCCGCACCATTCTCGAAGATGACTTCAGTCTTAAAAACAGGTACCAGCAGAATGAGACAGTTTACAAGATGATGAAGTACGAAAAAGCGGCCATCTATTTCATTCTTCTTTTCATTATCATCATCATTTCCTGTAATGTATTCGGTTCTCTGACAATGCTCATAATCGAAAAAAATGACGACATAGAGACTCTCAGAAGCCTTGGGGCCAGAGAATCGCTGCTGAAGAGAATTTTCATTCAGGAAGGATGGATGATAACCCTATATGGGATCGCCGTCGGAACGGTGACCGGCATCATTCTGACTCTGATTCAGCAGTTTTTCGGAGTCATCCGTCTGCCGGGGAATTATCTGGTTTCATACTACCCGGTATCACTGCAGGTTCAAGACATTGTACTGACGGTATTCAGTGTCGCTCTGATAGGATTCGTTATCGCCTGCATCCCCTCATTCAGAACTTTTGGGAAAAAATCATAAATTTTTCTGTTTCTTATGCAACGAAAACCCTATGACCTGCATCTATTAGTCAGGTTTAGGTTTTAGTACGTAAAAAGAGGCGGCCGAAGTAACAGACGGTTGTCTCTTTTTCATTTTCGGGAAGATGCTCCGGAATAGTTGCGTGAGGCGGACGGAATCTTTTTAATCAAACTTATCGTCAGAATGATAATTCCTGCCGCGATGAACGGGATACTGAGCCACTGTCCCATATCCAGACTCATATTCTGTTCGAAGGCCACCTGGGGTTCCTTTATGAACTCTATGATGAATCTGGCTCCGAAAAGCAGTATCAGGAACACTCCGAACAGAGTTCCTTTCCTAAGTGAAGGAAGACACTTTTTATAGAGAAGCAGCAGGAATAGTCCTATGAGCAGATAACTTGAGGCTTCGTACAGCTGCGTAGGATGCTTGGCGACGGTTTCTCCTGCCCTGACGAAAATGAAGCCCCAGGGAAGTTCCGTGGCATCCCCATAGATTTCGGAATTGAAAAGATTACCAAGACGTATGAACATCCCGGCGAAGCAGACAGGAATGACCAGACGGTCCATAAGCCAAATAAAATCGAAACCGAATCTCTTGCCATACTTTCTGGAGAGCCATATCATCGCCAGAAGTACACCTATGGCTCCTCCGTGGGAGGCCAGTCCCCCACGCCATACCATCAGGATTTCTTCGGGATGTTCCGCGAAATAATAATGAGGGTCGTAGAAACATACGTGACCGAGACGCGCCCCGACTATGGTTCCGATGAGCAAGGCATACAACATAGGATCCATAAGCGCTTCATTCACTTTTTCCCTTCTGAGGAATGATTTCATTATCAAATATCCCACAGGGAACAGTCCTGCCACGAAAAGGAGCGAATACCATCTCAGGGAAAAACTTCCAATATGGAAGATGGCGGGATCTACATCCCAAGTCACCGACATCAAAAGATTTATCATTTCAAAACAGATTATTATCGTACCAGACGTGTAAATACACTCAAAGGAAGCATCCTACCGAAACGGTCCTTCAACAGGAGTTCACCGGATACGCGGCGCCCGGAATTGCCGAAGGCACAGCCCGTCAACGTATCGGCCAGCATCGCAGAATATCCGTTGGAATAGAGGTTAAGCACAAGAAAACTGTCCATCGGAGAGAGAATCCTCGCACATTCCTTGAGCAAATCGTTCAGACATTCATCCAACTTCCATCTTTCCCCGTCGGGACCGTGACCATAAGCCGGAGGGTCCAGCATTATTCCGTCATACAGATTCCCCCGTCTGGCCTCCCTGCGGACGAATTTCAGCGCATCTTCGACTATCCAGCGAATACCGTCCAGACCACTCTTTTCCATATTCCCGCGCGCCCAGGTAACCACCTGCCTCACGGAATCGAGATGGGTTACTTCCGCTCCTGCCGCACAAGCCGCTACTGACGCCGCCCCGGTATAGGCAAAGAGGTTCAATACCTTTGGTCTGTGATTGACTCTGGAGACCGGCGGCAGTGACACGAAAGCATGGCCGCCTGCGGCAATAGAATCTTCCCCATCAAGCGGAGCCATCCCCCTCAGACGGGAGACCTGGGAATAAATGAAATCCCAGTTCGGAGACTGCTCGGGGAAAACGCCCACGTGTTTGAAAGAGGTCAGGCCGAGACGCAGATTGAAATGCAGCGAATGGGACAGGGGACCTCCCTGATACGAAATGTTCCAATTTTCGGGCATCGATTTCAGGATATTCCAGGTTCCGCTATCCTCCTTACCGGCTTTTCCGAATCCGGCACCGGGAGTAAAGCGGGTATGGGCCATCTTTCTCCATTCCCCTTCAGAAAGTTTTCTATCCCAGAGAGCTTTAGGTTCAGGACGTGCCAAAACAAAACTCCCGAAACGTTCGAGCTTCTCGAAGTTTCCGGAGTCTATCAGTTCGTAATCTTTCCAATTAATGGAAGGAGCTTCAAGAATCATTTTTCTAGCAGCATCCGCAGTTAACACGGCAGAAAGCGGTAAGCGCTACCGTAACGAACATCAGAAAGAGGATGGTAGCCACGATGTAACCGAGGCATTTGAGTCTCTTTATCCAGATGTCGTTATTCCATCCGACCGTCTGGAATGCGCTCCAGAATCCATGGGTAAGATGGAACCAGACAGCTGCGAACCAAATGATGTATGCTGTCACTATCCAACCATTGCTGAATGTCATCTCCATAAGTTGGATGGGGTCCGTTTCCTCTCCACCAACAAACATTTGAAGCTGCATCTTGGCCCAGAAATGGGTGAGATGAAGAGCTATGCCGAGCAGGACGATAATGCCAAGAACAAGCATATTCCGAGCGGCCCAATTGTCGGCCTGCGCTTTATTGGATACTGCATATCTCTGGTTTCCGCGAGCCTTGAGGTTCGTGACGCTGAGCCAGAAAGCCCAGATGATATGAATGATAAACCCGGCAGCCAGTATAGGTGTCATCACTGTAACTACAGGCAGTGCCATGAACTCGCATCCACCGGCAAAAAGCTGGGGATCTATCACATAGCAGAAATTGATAGTAGCGTGAAGGCAGAGAAAAACAATCAGAAATAAACCGGTTATACTCATAAAGAGTTTTTTCCCGATAGAAGATGTATATATGCTTCCCATATAAATAAACAGTATTTGATTTTTATTCGGTTTATTTTGCAAATATACTCCCTATGTTGAAATTTTCATAATCTTTGACTACTTTTGTTTTCGATAAATGGAAAATCGTATATGAAATATAAGCGAATTCTTTTGAAACTCAGTGGAGAAAGCCTCGGCGGACCTGACGGAAAGGGCATCGATGAGAAAGTGATGGCCGCCTATGCCGCTGAAATAGCAGCCGTCGTCAAGGCCGGGACACAGATCGGAATAGTCATCGGTGGAGGAAATATTTTCAGAGGACTTTCAGGTGTCGGAAAGGGATTTGACCGCGTCCACGGTGACCAGATGGGAATGCTGGCCACTGTCATAAACAGCATAGGGCTTTCCATGGCCATAAAAAGTGCCGGGGTCGAGGCCGAAGTGTTCACATCCACCCCGATGATGCCCATTGCCCGTTATTATAACCACGCGGAAGCCGTGAAAAAAATGGAAGAGGGAACTGTGGTACTTATTGCCGGAGGCACGGGAAATCCTTTCTTCACCACAGACTCCGCATCCGCACTCAGAGCCTGTGAAATAGGGGCAGATGCCCTGCTTAAAGGGACAAGGGTGGATGGAATCTATACCGCCGACCCCGAAAAAGACCCTGCCGCCACCAAATATGCCAGACTGTCCTTCGACAAATGTCTTGCCGACGGGTTGAAGATAATGGACAGCACCGCTTTCGCCCTCTGCAGGGATAACAATATGAGAATCATAGTCTTCGATATGAACCGTCCGGGTAATCTGAACCGGCTCGTATCCGGTGACGAATCGGTCGGAACCATAGTGGAACAATAAGATTTCAAATAACAGCAGATATATGATTGACAATTCTAAAGACATCATCGCCTCCGCATCGAAAAAGATGAAGGATGCAGTCAGGTTTCTGGAGGAAGACCTCAAGACCTACCGTGCAGGCAAAGCCAATCCTGCCGTATTCAATTCAGTGACCATCAATTACTATGGAACTGATACACCCATCCCCAATGCGGCCAGTATTACTGTCCCGGACGCCAAGACCATGCTCATACAGCCTTGGGACCGTTCACTCATCAAGGCTATCGAAAAAGCCATCATAGATGCCAATCTCGGTTTCACTCCACAGAATAACGGAGAGACCATACGCATAAACATCCCCCCCATCACCGAGGAACGCAGAAAAGAACTTGTAAAAAAGGCCCGCACAGCCGGTGAAACGTGTAAAGTTTCTGTCAGGAACGCCCGTCGTGATGCTATGGAGACACTGAAGAAAGCCATCAAGGACGGAATGCCCGAAGATGTCGAGAAAGATGCGGAGGCAGCAGTACAAAAAGAAGTTGACGCCATATCCAAGCAGATAGACGTCATACTCGCCAATAAGGAAAAGGAAATAATGACAGTCTGATTATCCTATCAGGTCATTGTACGTTTTCCTACAGTCTTTCAACATCCGGCGGAGTTCTCTGTCGGATGTTAATTTTATGTCCGAAACAAGTAAACGGAATGATCGGAGCGCATCGTGGCACCAATGATAGGCCGGAAGAAGCAGTATGCAGAAAGCCAACGCCCATTCCCAATCCAGAAAGAAGAATGAGACGATACCATATATTCCCAGCAGGAACGGCCACAGCAGAAGTTGTGTTACGAAACGTATGGAATTTATGAATGCATAATCAGGCATCTTTTTATGAAGGAATGATGACAGACCGACCAGCGGCAGTATCAATATTCCCATAGGGATGGTATAAATGCTGGTCAGGAACAAGGCCGCTCCCCTCCACATCGCCGTCAGTACAGGGACTCTGGACATCATCGACATAGTACTGATACTTGATTTTTCCCTACGCAGTTTTATCTCTTCAGCTTTTTTAAGCAATGATTCCGCCTCTTCCCTATGTTCTTCCCTGAACTTCATTACATCTGAAACTATCTGTTTCGACGCCATTTCCCGGCGCATCAGAACAGAACCACTCCTGAAAGGCATCCTGAGCATATATTTTCTGGTCTCTATCCTGGTTAGTTCGAGCATACTCTCATACCACCGGTCATCAGGAATGTAAAGGATGATGTCTTTCATCTTGTTGGACAAGTCGGCCTTCATCAAGTTCATCAGTTCGGGCTTGGTCAGGTCCGGATGGCCGTTTATGACATCCTTCACATTGATGGGGTCACCCACCCTCATCAATACAGTGCTTCTGAATCTGAAATAACTGCCATATTCCAGTCCGAGCGGTACTATGTAAAGCGGCATCTCCTCTTTGAGGAGTTCCTGCGCTTCCAATGCTATTCTGAAAATTCCTTTCCCAAGCGGAAGAAGAGAGTGCTTGGTTCTGTGAGTGCCTTCGGGAAGAATGCAAAAGGGAACCCCGTCCTTAAGGACGTCCGCTGCCTTATGTATAGTCTCGTCATTTTTACGCACCTCTTCCATACCATCACGACTGCGCATAATGGGCATAATGCGCAGAAAGTACAGGAAACGTGCGACTTTGGGATTTTTGAAAATGTCCGCCCTGGCTACGAACACCTTAGGTTTCTCATCTATGGCCGAAACCACAAGAGCGTCCATAAGGGCGTTCGTGTGGTTTGGAGCATAGATGACCGCACTATTCTGAGGTATCTTTTCGATACCGGAATATTCTATTTTTCTATATGCTCTGTGAAGAAGAAAATCACTGTATTTCTTCAACAGAGAATAAGCGATATCCCGGTCTTGAATCTTCAACCTCATAGCATTGGATGAATCCGTTATTCGCGAATGGCCTTGATGCCGGGAAGTTCGATTCCTTCAAGATATTCGAGCATAGCGCCGCCGCCTGTGGAAACGTAGCTGACCTTGTCTGCATAACCCATCTGGGTAACAGCGGCCACGGAGTCACCTCCACCGACCAGAGTGAATGCACCTTTTGCCGTAGCTTCCTTCAGAATGCCGGCGATGGCATTAGTACCCTTGGCGAAATTTGGCATTTCGAATACGCCTACAGGACCGTTCCAAAGAATGGTCTTCGATTTCATAAGAACATCTTTGAATATTTCGACAGATGCGGGAGCGGCATCCACACCTTCCCATCCATCGGGAATTTCCGTGGCACGACACAGCATAGTGTTGGCATTGTTGTCAAATGCATCGGCAGCCACCACTTCGTCGGAGAAATAAAGTTTCACGCCC
This sequence comes from Candidatus Coprenecus sp., assembly GCA_045640205.1. Classification (GTDB taxonomy): domain Bacteria; phylum Bacteroidota; class Bacteroidia; order Bacteroidales; family UBA932; genus Minthomonas. The sequence goes on from JAZUEO010000086.1 coordinate 9,088, forward strand.
TTCTCTTCGGCCTTCTTCATAATATCGAGAGCCAGCTGAATCTGATCGTCCTCGCAGAGAGAATTACCGATTTTTCCACCTTTGGCCTTGGCGAAGGTATAAACCATACCGCCACCGATTATCATATTGTCAACGAGACCGAGAAGGTGCTCTATAATACCGATTTTCGAGGACACTTTCGAGCCGCCGAGAATAGCTGTCAGAGGACGTTCGGGGCTTCCGAGAACGGTATCGATGGCTTTGATTTCTCCTTCCATCACATAACCGAACATTTTGTCATTCGGGAAATACTTGGCGATGAGAGCTGTAGAGGCGTGAGCGCGGTGAGCCGTTCCGAAAGCGTCATTTATGTAGCAGTCAGCATAGGAGGCAAGTTTCTTCACGAAATCTTTCTGTTTCTCCTTAACTTCTGCCTTGGCGGCCTTTTTCACTTCATCAGTGGCGTCCTCTGCCAGTCCTCTGGGTTTTCCCTCTTCTTCCGCATAGAAACGGAGGTTTTCAAGAAGAAGCACCTCTCCGGGTTTGAGAGCCGCGGCCTGAGCGTCAGCCTTCATGCAGTCATCACAAAACTGAAGCTTCGCACCGAGAAGTTCCTCTACGCGATAGATGATATGTTTCAGAGAAAACTTGTCAGCAGGTCCTTTCGGACGGCCCAGATGGGACATTATGATGAGAGAACCACCTTTTTCAAGAACTTTTTTCAATGTGGGGATGGCAGCGCGGATACGGGTGTCATCGGTAATTTTGAAATCTCCGTCCAAGGGAACGTTGAAATCGACTCTGACTATGGCTTTCTTGCCGGCGAAGTCATAATTGCTAATGTTCTGCATAATGTATTATTGATTTAAAAAGTATGTGCATTAAAGTCACAAATGTAGTAATTTTTAGAAAAAGCGTCTAATCGGATTGTCCGATTTGTTCACCCGAAACTCCTTAATCACCTTCGGCAAAGCCTTCCTAACGACTTCTTTACATCCTGAAAGCATCCGTCCTCAGGGCTGCGTGACGCCTTCGGCAAAGCCCTGCTGACGGATGCTTTTCAGGATGCTGCGCTCCGGTGGCGGAAGTGCCTGTCC
>JAZUEO010000087.1:0-9186 GCA_045640205.1 Candidatus Coprenecus sp.
CAATATCATTGAACTGCGTCATATCCCCGCCCTGAAGGTCTTCCATCAGGAGTTCGATACAGGTGGAGTTTCCGTATCCCGGGATTTGTGGCATCTGGAAAGGTATCACCACCGCTTCTTTTATGTCTTCACAGGCCAGAGAAAAACGCCACATTACGGCATCTATGCTGTGCATCATTCCCTTACGCTCATCCCAGTTCTTGAGTCTGGCGATAACGGTGCCGAAATTCGAACCGTTACCGGAAATCAGTCCGAATCCCGATATGGTCGTATAACTTTCCAGCTCGGGAATGTCCTTGAGCTTGGATTCCACGGTGGAGATAATCTGCTCGGTTTCCTTGAGGGTGGAACCGGCGGGAGCGGAAACATCCACCAGCATAACGCCCTGGTCTTCCTGTGGTACGAGACCGGCGGGAAGGGATTTCATCAGGAACACCATAAGAATGACCGAGAGAGTCAGGATTATCCAGGATATGGCAGGCCTTTTCACGAAACGTGAGACGGCTGACATATATTTTCTGTAAATGGCATTGTATGAAGCTTCGTATGCCTTTTTGGTGTAGTAGTTCAGGTCTTTTCTTCCTTGCGATTCTTTCGGGGGCCTCATCAGAATCGCGCAGAGGGCCGGACACAGTGTGAGCGCACTGATGCAGGAAAGTCCCACGGATGAGGCTATCGTGACTCCGAACTGGGTGAAGAATGTACCTGAGGTACCCGGCATAAAGGTTACAGGGATGAACACGGCCATAAATACCAGAGTGCAGCTGAATACTGCTGTCGATACTTCGCCGAGTGCATCTCTGGTGGCTTTGTGGGAGTTGGGAGAACCGGCTTCCAGTTTGGCCATAACCGCTTCCACTACGACGATGGAGTCATCCACCACGGTTCCTATGGCCAGGACCAATGCGAACAGGGTTAATATGTTCAGTGAAAATCCGGCCAGTTTCACCACAGCGAATGTACCCAGAAGCGAAACGCAAATCGATATGGAAGGGATAAGGGTAGCCTTGAAATCCTGAAGGAAGAAATATACTACCAGTATCACGAGAAGTATTGCTATGATGAGTGTCTCCACCACATTGTGCATGGCGGCGTGTAGAAAGTCATTGGAGGTGAGAAGAGTCGAGAACTTCAGTCCGGGCGGCAATTGTTTTTCCATGCTCCGGTAGAGCGCATCAAGGTCGTCATTGACCTTGGAGGCGTTGGCTCCTGCCGCCTGGTAAATCATAAAAGCGACACCGGGACTGTCATTTACGTTGGAGGACATCGAATAGGAAAGGGCTCCCAATTCAACGTCAGCGACATCACTCAAATGGAGGATATGTCCGCTATCATCCGTTTTGATGATAATGTCTTCAAACTCCTCGATGGAGCGCAGACGGCCCTTGTATTCCATCGTGTACTGAAGAGCGTTGGCTGACTGCTCTCCGAGGGAACCTGCGGCGGCCACTACGTTCTGGGTTCCCACTGCCGAGAGTATGTCCCTGGGTTCCAGTCCGTACTGTGCCATTACGTCAGGTTTCATCCAGATTCGGAGGGAATAGGTGTTGCCGAGACTGGATACGCTTCCGACGCCGTTCACACGCATAATACGTGGCTTGATATTGATGTCTATGTAATTGGATATGAAATCGTTGTCGAACTTTCCGTCAGGACTGTACAGGGAAGAAATCTGCAGTATGCTGTTTTGTCTTTTCTCTACGGTGACACCGTACTGTACGACTTCGGCGGGAAGTTGGCTCAATGCTTTGGATACCCTGTTCTGCACGTTGACGGCAGCCATATCGGGGTCTGTACCCTGATTGAAGAATACGGTGATTTCGGCCGAACCGTTGGATGATGCGTTACTTGAAATGTAAGTCATATCCTGTACACCGTTGATTGACTCCTCCAAAGGCATTATGACGGAATTCATAATGGAGGATGCATCCGCTCCGGTGTATGTGGTGTACACGAATATCGTTGGAGGGGCGATGTCGGGATACTGCTCTACGGGCAGAGTTTTCAGACAGATGAAGCCGGCAAGGGAAATCAGAATGGAGATGGTACAGGCCATCACCTTGCGGCTGATGAAAATATTGCCTTTAGCCATACTTTACTGTTTATTGTCTTTTACTGATTCTTCTTCCGGGAAAATGACCTGCTGACCATCATATACGTTGGCAGCTCCTTTGGCGACGATGACATCCCCTGCTTTTACACCTGAAAGCAGGGCGACGTCCCTGCCATTGCCTATTTCGGCGAAGTCCACTATGACGCTTCCGGCACAGTTGTCGCTGACCTTGTAAACCAAAGCTTTGTCCTGAATGCGGACAAGGGATGACAGCGGCGCCACGAGCACGTCATCGTACGAAGTCATTATGCGTACGTTACCCTGAATGCCGGAAAACAGGAAGCCGTCCGGGTTCGGAAAGAATGCCTCAAGGGTAAGGGACCCCGTAGCCTTATTTACCACTCCGGAGATATTGAGAATTTTTCCTTTGTGGGCATATTCCGTCCCGTCCTTGAGAACAAGCGTTACCTCGGGCAGACCGGAGATGAGGGAATCCACTGAACCGGATTCCTCGACCAGTCCCTTGAAGAGATTCTCGGCTATGGAGAAGGATGCTTTCATTTCCGTATTTCCGGATATTATGGTGAGCAGCGTCATCTCGGAAACCTGGTCTCCGGGATTATTGTCTATATCCCCGACGACTCCGTTTACAGGTGATGTAATCGTGCAGAATTCCAGATTGAGTTTCGCATTTTCAACAGCTGCCTTCGCCTGTTCCACTGCTGCCTGTGCACGTTTGTAGTCATTGCGGGAGGTGTTCAGCATATAATCGCTGACGATTTTCTTCTCGTAAAGGTTCCTGTTGCTTTCGTATTCGAGTTCGGCGCTGCTGCACTGTGCCTGTGCCGCGGCCAAATCTGCCTGTGCTGCGGTCAGCATCTGATTGGCCTTGCGGCTGTCGATGACGAACAGTTTGTCACCTTTTTTCACTTTCTGCCCCGGAACGACGCAGACAGTCATCAATTGACCGCTTGTCTGAGGCATAATGCTGACGTCATTTCGGCCGGAAACGGCGGCGCTGAAATCGTATGGAATTTCAAGGTGAGTGGGAGTGAGTGTCAATGTCTCAAAGGAAGTGTGTTTTTCGTCGGGCACTTGTCGGCAGGATACTGCGGTGAGTATCATAAATGACAGTGTAGCGGCACTTGGAATACTGAATTTCATGAATGGATAATGTATTGATTAATTATTTCAAAACTGGTGTCATTGGAAACGTTTCAGGTCCTGGAGCTGAAGTTCCGCAATAACCTCCTTGAATTTCTTTTCATCCCTGGGGCATACGAGCAGAACGTTCTCTGTATCAATGACCATGTAATCTTTCAATCCCTTGATTACAACGAGTTTGTCCGGTGTGTGTGAGAGCGCGATGCTGTCTGTGGTTTCGGAGAGAAGCGCTTCATCGCTTCTGATAAGATTTCCCGTACTGTCCTTGTCTGAAGAATGGATGTAGAGAGATTCCCAGGTTCCGAGGTCAGACCAGGGGAAACTGGCTTTCACTACCCAGGCATGTTCAGTTTTCTCCATTATTCCGTAGTCGATGGAGATTCTTTCACATCCTTCGTAAACATTGTCGACCACCGCCTGCTCCGATTCGGTATCATAGATGTCATGGCAGGAGTCAAAAGCTTCGTATATTCCCGGAAGCCATTTTTCCAATGCCTGACAGATGGTTTTCACCGGCCAGATGAAAATTCCGGAATTCCAGAGGAACTCACCGCTTTCGACGAAAACAGTGGCCAGACTTCTGTCGGGTTTTTCTGTGAAGGTCTTGATTTTGAATCCGGAATGTCCCCCTGCATTCACTTCCATTTTTCTGTTGTACTGAATGTATCCGTAACCTGTTTCGGGACGGGTGGGAGGTACTCCTATGGTGTACATTTCATCTCTTCCGCCGAGGTATGTCATAACTGAATTTATCAGTTCGGTGAAATTCTCCACGTTCCCGATATAATGGTCCGCAGGAGTGACGACCATTACGGCATCAGGATTACGCTTTCTGATTTTCATAGAGGCATACGCTATGCAGGGAGCGGTGTTCCTGCGGTATTTTTCCAGCAGGATATTGTTTTTAGGAAGTTTCGGGAGCTGTTCCTGTACGAGCTCATTATAAGCTTCTGAGGTAACTACGAGTATGTTTTCGACAGGAATGATACTGGCGAAACGGTCGAATGTCTGCTGCAGGAAACTTCTTCCGGTTCCCAATATGTCCAGAAACTGTTTGGGCCTGTCATTTCTGCTCATAGGCCAGAAACGGCTTCCGACTCCACCGGCCATTATTACGCAATAATGATTTTCATTCATTTTCTTTATGTTTTATCTCTTTTATGTCAGTCAAATACTGTGAATGCATCCGGAATGTATTCTACCTCCGGACTGTCCCCGGTGAGAATTACGGAAACCACGTCAAAATGGGTATCGGCATTTATTCCGTGTCCTGAAATGAATGCTGACGCCGCATTTTTCAGAAACTGTCTCTTTCTGGCAGTCACATTCGTCTCGGGGGCGACCATTGCCGGTGCTGTTCTGCTTTTTACCTCCACGATGTGTACTCCGTCATCACCGAGCATAATCAAGTCCACTTCCAGATGCCTATGTCTCCAATTCCGTTCCATCAGCATCAGTCCCTTCCCAAGGAGAAACTTCAATGCGATATCTTCTCCTTCCGTCCCGACATTCTTTCTATCTGTCATTTCCCTCCAAAGTTATACAAAATCATGCCAATACTCCAAAAATTCATTCGACAAAGGCCAGTGCCGCATAACTGAGCCTGATGTCTTCAATGCCGGAAAGTGCGTTCCAACATGCTTCTGCCGTGGCTCCGGTGGTAAGTACATCATCTATGATGAGGATGTGTCTGTTTTTCAGTATGCCGGCATTTTTCTCCCGAAGGGCAAAGGCATCGGTGACGTTTTCCCACTTGTTTCCGACATCGATGCCTGTCTGCGAACGGCTCCATTTCTTTCGGAAGAGGATGTCTGTCGCGAGAAACGGAGGTCCGTCGCGATGTTCTTTCCGGAGGCCTTTCATTATCCCTGTGGCGATGATTTCGGCCTGATTGTACCCTCTCTTCCATTTTCTGAGAGGGTGGAGGGGAACAGGAATGAGGTAATCGACGGGAGGGACGTTGCTCCCGGCGAGAAAATTTCCCAGCATTTCCCCAAGGAAGAGGCCCAATTCCCTTTTCCCGAGGTACTTGACTTGCGGCGTGAGTGATGAATATGCGCTCTCCCTGCGGTAATACAGGAGTGAGGATACAGTTTCGAACTGACATCTTCCCCAAAGCATTTTTTCTGCAGGATTTTCCCTCCAGTTCCAGAAATATGTGAGAGGTATGTCTTCCAGACAATTCTCACAGAGACAGCGCTGTCGTGTATCAAGTGTCTTTCCGCAGACTGCACATCGTCGGGGGTAGAGAAAATCCGCAAAAGATATCACAGTTTGAACGCTTTTTTTACTTTTTCGACTGAATCGAGGAGTTCCCAAGCGAAGAACTGAACTTCCTTCTCGGAAAAGTTTCCTTCGCGTCCCACTTTTACAAATGCCTTATATGGAGTCTTCCCGAAATGACCGTATGATGCAGTGGGGAAGTATATGGGGTTCTTCAAGCCGAATTTCCGAATGATGGAAGCCGGACGGAGGTCGAAGATTCTATTGATTTTTGCGGCGATTTCCCCGTCGCTGAGATGTACCTTCGACGTTCCGTATGTGTCCACGAATATGCTTACCGGTCTGGCGAGACCTATGGCATAACTGATTTGAATAAGAATTTCGTCCGCCACTCCCGCCGCCACCAGGTTCTTGGCGATGTATCTGGCTGCATAGGCTGCGGAGCGGTCCACCTTGCTGGGGTCTTTCCCGGAAAATGCGCCGCCGCCGTGGGCTCCTTTCCCCCCGTAGGTGTCCACGATGATTTTGCGGCCGGTCAGACCGGTGTCACCGTGTGGCCCTCCGATTACGAATTTGCCGGTAGGATTCACGTGGAGGATGAAGTCATCATCGAACAGTGCAACTGTCCTGGCCGGGAGATTTTTTTTCAGGCGTGGAATCAAAATGTCGCGGATGTCCCGTGTGATGATGCGCTGCATGGCTTCGTCATTTTCGGGAGTGCCGATGACCTGTCCTTCGGCTTGAAATTCATCGTGCTGGGTGGAGATGATGACAGTGTGTATTCTGATGGGGTGGTGGCAGTCATCGTATTCGATGGTGAACTGGCTCTTGGCATCCGGACGGAGGTATGGCATAGGAGAATTATCCTCCCGGCGGATGGCGGCCAGTTCGATGAGTATTTTGTGGGCCAGGGTGACGGGAAGGGGCATATATTCTTCGGTGTCATTGCAGGCATAACCGAACATCATTCCCTGGTCTCCGGCCCCCTGCTCCATAGCTTTCTTTCTGACGACGCCTCTGTTGATGTCGGGAGACTGCTCATGGAGGGCGGAGAGGATTCCGCACGACTTGGAATCGAACATATATTCGGCTTTGGTGTATCCGATTTTGCGGATTACATCGCGGGCCACCTGTTGGATGTCCACGTAGGCGTGTTCGGCTCTGACTTCACCACCCACTATGGTAAGACCGGTACTGACGAAAGTTTCGCAGGCCACTTTGGATTCGGGGTCCTGCCTGAGGAAATCATCCAGAATGGCGTCGGAAATCTGGTCCGCCACCTTGTCCGGATGTCCTTCAGATACTGATTCTGATGTGAAAAGATATGACATAGCGTATAAAAAATAAAAAATCCTCTTTTTTATGGCGGAGGATTTGACTTAAGGCTATGTATTTCGCCCACGGGCTCGTTTTAGCATTTTTTAGCGTGGTTGCAAGCAGTCAAATCCATCCACAATTCAAGGGGCGAAAGTATATGTTTTTTTCCTGTTTTCCAAACTTTTTCAGAACCATTTCACGAGGGAAATGAAGCGGTCCCTGCCACGGAAGTCCTGATGCAGGGTGACTTCCGAGAGTCCGAGGGATTCGAAAAGTCCGACGGTTTCGGAGCCGTAGGCTTCGTTGATTTCGAAATATGCGTGACCTCCGCTCCGCAAGTGGACGATAATCCACTGTCCCAGAGCGCGATAAAATCGCAGTGGGTCTTCGTCGGGGACGAACAGTGCCATCCCGGGCTCCCAGTCAAGGACGTTGGCATTCATTTGTGCCCTCTCCTGTTCGCAGACATAGGGTGGATTCGATACCAGTATGTCGAGTTCGGTCAAGTCGGGGAATTCAGGATATTTTGCCCGTTCATTTTCCTGTGGAGGCCCCTCCAGAATATCCCACCTGAAAAAATATGGGGAATTCCGGAGAAGCTGACGTTCACCGCTGTCCGAATATATTTTCTGGGACGATGCTGTTTTCAATGCCTCTTCGCTCAAGTCGCAGCCATAGACGGATGATTTTGAAAATTCAGATGCCAGAGACCAGGCCAGACATCCGGAACCGGTGCAGGCATCGAATATCTTCAAATCCCGGAAGCGGGAATCTTTCCATTCTTCGCAAATCATTCTGAAAAGCTGTTCGGTTTCAGGACGCGGTATGAGAACGGATTCATCGACAGAGAAGCGGTGACCTGCGAAAACTTCATAACCGATGACATATTGAATGGGCTTTGATTCCAGAAGTTCGGCTATGGCGTTCTGCAGTGGAATCAGGTCGGATTTCGGTATGGCGACGGCAGAATCGATTAGGTATTCGTATTCGGAAAGATGGAGAAAATGGAGTATGACACGAAGAGCAAGGGCCCGCGCTTCAGGGAGGGAGTATATCTCCGAGAGGGAATCGATACTTTTGGTTACAAACTCCTTTCTGGTCATTTCAAAACTATGGTTTAACTTTCAATAATCAACTTGGTCAGAAAATCTGTCATTTCGATTCCTGCCGCACGGAGCATTTTCGGGTAGATGCTTTCTGCCGTCATTCCTGGATTCGGATTCACTTCAAGGAAATGGACACCCTCTCCGTTTACCATAAAGTCCATTCGGACCATACCCTGACAGCCCAGCCTTTCGAAGATTTTCACGGCTTCCCTCTGAATAGCCGCGGACATTTACGGGGAAACTACGGCGGGACATACTTCGCGGCTCTTTCCCAAATATTTGGCTTCGTAGTCGAAGAATTCGTTTTCAGATATTATCTCGGTGACAGGCAGGGCGTGTATCCCCTCTGAATCCTTATAGACTCCGCAGTCGATTTCGTGTCCGGTGATGGCGGACTCGATAATCAGAGTGTCTCCTTCATTGAATGCTGCGGCTATGGCGGCATCCAGGGCTTCGATATTCTTGACTTTCGTAACTCCGAAACTGCTCCCGCCGTTGTTTGGCTTTACGAACAGCGGCAGTCCGAGTTCAGCGACGATGGCGGATGAGTCATATTTCTCTCCACGTCTGAGAAACTTGTCCCCGGCCATTTTGATTCCGGCTCCGGCGATGTAGCGTTTGCAGGCGTATTTGTCGAAAGTTATGGCGGTTACCAGCGAAGAACTTCCGACATACTTCTGGCCTGTCATATCGAAATATGCCTGCAGAATTCCATTTTCTCCGGGATCGCCGTGTATTATGATGAATGCCGTATCGAAACGGATGTGTCTGCCATCCATCGTGAAGGAAAAATCTGCGCGGTCTATAGGGTACTCATTCCCATTCTCCATTTGAACACACCATTTCTCACGTGTAAGGAGTACTCCGTAAACATCAAAAAGTTTTTTGTCAAGGCAGCGGATTACGTTCTGTCCGCTTTTTTTCGATACTTCCGCCTCGGAGGAGTATCCGCCATATACGACTGCAATGGTCTGTTTCATATTCGAATATGTTTAGATTAGTCGAAGAATGATTCGGTGGAGGTGGAGGTGGCATCCGCATCGGAGCCGTCGCATCTCAGGTCCAGATGGATTCCAGCCGGGACGATGAAGTGGTCGGCATCGGTTATTCCCAGTGTCGGATCGTTCATCACTTTTTTCATAAAGATGCCCCAGATGGGGAGAGCGGTGTTCGAACCTCCTCCAAGAGCCAGCGACTCGAAATGCACCTGTCTGTCTTCGGCGCCAACCCATCCTCCTGCCGTGAGGCGGGGAGTGTAGCCGAGCTACCATCCGTCGGAATAGTCATTCGTGGTTCCTGTCTTGCCGGCGATTTCACCCTTGA
>JAZUEO010000088.1:0-2440 GCA_045640205.1 Candidatus Coprenecus sp.
CAGGAGAAGGAATGACATTGGCCTGCCTGCTGGTATGGCTTGCAATTACGATAGTGATCACGGTTCTGGATTACATAGTGCCGGCTTATATGACGAAGGCAACCGGAGGCCACAGAGCAGCCTCGAGAGGCGCGGCCATAGGACTCGTCATCGGCATATTCCTTACTCCGGTAGGAATGATACTAGGAAGTCTTGTCGGCGCTTTCATCGGTGAGTATGCATTTGCCGATTCCGGAACATGGGCTTCGTTCAAGGCCACCATAGGCGCATTTCTGGGGTTTATTGCAGGGACTTTTATGAAACTGGTCGTTTCTGCCGTAATGGCATGGTATGTCGTTGTCTTCCTTTTTTTCAAATAACCGGGCTCGCAATGGAACAGTCTAATGGCAAAGGATACTAATCTTTCGTTCATAATAATATGAAAGTCAAGTTCTCTATCGAATATCAAACCCTTTGGGGGGAAAGTCTCCACATAGTCATTTCGGGTAGGAAACACCCGATGCAGTGGAACGAAGGAGGAATATGGAGCACTACCCTCAATGTTTCGAAGGCCCAGCTCATGGATTATTTCTACCTTGTGATGCGAGACGGTCTGATAAGCCGTATGGAATGGAAAAACCACGGCACCGCACTCCCCTCAGGAGTCAGGACAGCGGAAATCACAGACAGTTGGATTGACTGCCCCATACCTGGATGCCCCTTCATCAGGGAACATCAGGCCGCAGAGTTCGACCGCCCCGGGTTCAGAGGGGCAGGTGTCGTGATACCCGTATTCTCCCTTCGCACATCAGATGATTTCGGCATAGGAGAATTTCTCGACCTGCGTCCCGTGATTGACTGGGCCGCGGAAACAGGTATGTGCATAATACAGATGCTTCCCGTAACCGACACTACCAGGAAGGGTGACTGGAAAGATTCATACCCATACAGTCCTGTATCAAGTTTCGCTCTCCATCCGCTGTATGTGAACCTTCAGAGACTGGGAGTGAAGGAGACTGCATCATTCAAGAAAACTCAGGCTCGACTCAATTCCCTGCCGGAATTGGACTACCCTCTTGTATTCAAGGAAAAGATGGCGCTGATACGCAAAGCCTTCTCCCGGCACGGTGCAAAGGACATGCAGGAAATGTCCTTCAAAAAATTCTGCAAGGAGAATGACCCGGTATGGCTTACTGAATATGCGGAATTCTGTGCCAAAAGAGACGGAGACAGTGCGGATTTCTGGCGCTGGATTCAATGGCATCTCGACAGCCAGTTCCATGAAATGGCCCTGTATGCCCGCAGCAAGGGTATCCATTTCAAGGGAGATCTGCCCATAGGAGTAAGTGCGGACAGTGCCGAAGCCTGCTGGCATCCCGAGCTCTTCAACCTTGATTCCATCACAGGCGCTCCACCTGATTTCTTCAGTGCTGACGGGCAGAGCTGGGGCTTTCCCACATACAACTGGGAAACAATGGCAGCTGACGGGTATGCCTGGTGGAAAGCACGTCTGAAGCATATGTCACGCTATTTCGATGCCTTCCGCATAGACCATATTCTGGGTTTCTTCCGTATCTGGGAAATACCGGCCGAGTTGGGAAAGGGACTTTTCGGGCACTTCAATCCAGCACTTTCATACACACGGGAAGAGATAGATGCGATGAATCTGCCTGTGGACAAACTGTTCCATCCGGACCCTCGTCGCAAGGGGTGCTGGCAGCCCCTGATAACTCCGGACACATCGGGATTGGAGTGGTGGCAGAAAGAACGCTTCGATGCACTTTACAACGACTTTTTCTTTCACCGCAACGACGGCTTCTGGCGTCAGAACGCAATGAAGAAACTCCCCGAGCTGCTCTCGGCATCAGGTATGCTCGCCTGCGGAGAGGACCTGGGTATGGTTCCCGACTGCGTCCACGGCGTGATGTCGGAACTCGGAATACTCTCCCTGGAAATGGAAATGATGGACAAGGGACGTCCGTGGGAGGCTCTTTCCGTATGTGCCACATCTTCGCACGACAGCGAAACGTTGCGTATGCAATATGCCGCCGCCCATAACGGTGATGATATGCCCGTAGAGAAGGTTAAGGAATGCCTGTACGGGCACCTGTCATCCGTCTCCATGCTGGCAATCTTCCCCCTGCAGGATTTCCTTGCAGCGGACTCCAGGCTGCGTCGCGCCGACTTTATGGAAGAAAGGGTAAACTGTCCTGCAGATCCTGACCACCACTGGCGTTACCGCGTCCATTTCAATCTTTCAGTACTTGGCGGTTGCCAGCAATTCAATGAGCAGATTAAAAGTATGCTTACCTCTACCTGCAGAAACAGAAAATAATCACAGTTATGTTTAGCTTCATCAAAAAGAAGCCGTATACAGTATATGGCCCACAGGGAGGAATTTCGACCAATATGGTCTTGCCGCAGAATTTCAACACGGCCGCTGACCACTGCCCCATCGTGG
>JAZUEO010000089.1:0-3857 GCA_045640205.1 Candidatus Coprenecus sp.
CCTAAGACCGCTTGGCCTCCGACTTATGAATTGCGTGTCCGTAATGGTGTTCATAACTGGGAATATTGGCATCAGGCATTGCGAATCGCGCTTCCTTTTGCAAGCCGGAATTTTGGAAAATAAGAATTGTCTGCAATGAAACGTTTTACAGCGATATCAGTTCTTTTGCTGATGATGAATGTGTGTTCCTATGCCGTCGGCATGAGGAAAGATATTATGGACAGGGCTTTCATTAGCCCTGAAAGAATAGTGTGGACATCGGGCAGTGTATCGGATTCGGATATTCTGCTAGTCGAAGGTAACGGACAGTCAGATGTTGCGCAGCACAAATACTGTACGCTCTTGTCTTCGGGAAGCGATACAGCTTCCATTCTGCTGGATTTCGGAAAGGAACTTCATGGCGGATTGAAGATGGTGATGGGTGGCGGACGACCGCGACTTGTGAGAATCAGATTCGGGGAGTCTGTATCGGAGACGTGCAGCGACCCTGTGGATACGGCGTGGGTTATGGGACATTCCACAAACGACCACGCTATGCGCGATTTTGTTATCACGATTCCGCGAGACGGTTCGATAGAACTGGGGAATACCGGTTTCAGATTCGTGAGAATAGATTTGCTCGATAAGGACGCAGTACTGAATCTCAGAGAGGTGACTGCCATTCTCCGCTACCGCGACATTCCTCAGCTCGGTTCATTCAGATGCAGTGATGAAAGACTAAATGAAATATGGCAGACCGGAGCATGGACCGTTCATTTGAATATGCAGGAATATATATGGGACGGAATCAAGCGTGACCGTCTGGTCTGGCTTGGTGACATGCATCCGGAAATGGCTACGCTTATGGCCGTTTTCGGGTATAATGACGTTATCGACAGGAGTATAGACCTGGCTTGCGAACAATATCCTCTTCCGAATTGGCTTAACGGTATGAGTGCATATTCGATGTGGTACCTTATCATTATGCACGACTGGTATATGCATAACGGTAATGAAGCATATCTCGCCAAACATCGGGATTATATTACAGGACTCATTGACCGGATAGATGAATGTGTGGAGGATGACGGCTCCGAGCATTTGGCCGACAGACGTTTTCTGGACTGGCCTTCATCTCCGAACGAAGAAGGCGTGTTGGCCGGGTATCGTGCATTGCTTTCACTTGCTTTGAATCGTGGTGCCATCCTTTGTGATATACTTGGGGAAGGGGATGCCAAGGCCAAGTGTCATGAAATACAACAACGCCTCGGAAAGAAAGTATTGCCACACAATGGCTTGAAGCAGGCTGCCGCATTGATGGCGATGGCCGGTATGATGTCCGCCGAGGAGGCTTGCAATGAGGTGATTTCCGTAGGAGGGGCGAAAGGTTTCTCTACATTCTACGGTTACTATATGCTGGAGGTTCTCTCTGCTGCCGGACAGTACCGGACAGCGCTGGACATCATTAGGGAATTCTGGGGTGGAATGCTCGATTTGGGGGCCACGACTTTCTGGGAAGATTTTAATCTTGATTGGGCGAAAAACGCAGCCAGAATAGATGAAATGACACCGGAAGGCAAAAAGGACATACACCGTGATTTCGGAGACTATTGCTATAAATCCTATAGACACAGTCTGTGTCACGGATGGGCTTCCGGTCCGACGCCTTGGATGACGCACCACGTGCTCGGTGTGGAAATTCTGGAGCCGGGATGCCGGAAAATCAAGGTTCAACCGCATTTGGGGGACCTCAAGTGGGCGGAAGGGGCTTTCCCCACACCATTAGGCCCTGTTTACATAAAGGTGAAACGTACATCTGAAGGAGAAATCGTAACAGATGTACAGGCACCGGAAGGAGTGACAGTAATAAAATAACCTTAAAAATAAATGCAAATGAAAAGATTAATTATCAGTATTGCTTGTGTCTTCACGGCTGCATCCATACTTGTGGCTGCACCGGTGAAGCATAATGTTTCATCTCCTGACGGAAAAATCACGGTGGAGGTGGATCTTACTTCCGGCATTATGTATAGTGTCACGATGAATGGTGTCAGGATGATAAATCCTTCGGAAATTTCGATGACACTTGCAGACGGCACAGTCTACGGTGAATCGGCTAAATTACAGAAGGCCTCGTCGCGAAGCGTGAACGAAACTATAGATGCACTCGTGTACCGCAAATCCAAAGTCGAAAACAATTTCAATGAATTGACCCTGAAGTTCCAGAAATTCAGTGTGATTTTCAGAGCATACAATGACGGTATCGCATACCGTTTCGTCTCGGCTTCCAAGCAGCCGTTCAATGTGGCATCGGAGAAGGCCAGCTTTGATTTTTCTTCGGATTATAATGCCTATATCCCATATGTTCAACAGAATGACGAAGAATTGAATACTCAGTTTCACAATTCTTTCGAGAACAAGTATGTCCATCACCGCGTGTCAGAGTTTGACAAAACCCATTATGCATTTCTTCCTGTAATGGTAGAGGCTGAAAACGGTGTGAAAATGCTTATTTCCGAGTCAGACCTGCGTCATTATCCAGGTATGTATCTATATAACGGAGATGGAAATCATTCACTTGAAGGGGTATTCGCTCCATATCCTAAGAACAGGGTTCCGGAAGATGGAGACAGAATCATTTCTATGTATGTTGACGGAGTCGAAGATTTCATAGCCAAATGTGAACCGGCCTGTTCCTTCCCTTGGCGACTTGTAGCCTTCAGTACAAGTGATGAACAGCTTGTGGATAACGATATGGTTTATAGGCTGGCTTCCCCGCAGGATGCATCTGCTGATTTCAGTTGGGTGAAGCCCGGCAAGGTGGCCTGGGACTGGTGGAATTCATGGAATCTATACAATGTGGATTTCGAGTCGGGAGTCAATACTGAGACTTACAAATATTATATCGATTTCGCCTCCAAAAATGGTATAGAATACATTATTCTTGATGAAGGTTGGTCTCCCGGAGAGAATGCGGACCTGCTTAAGGTTATCCCCGGGCTGGATCTTGACGAAATCATCCGTTTCGGAAAAGAGAAGAATGTGGGAATTATCCTCTGGGCCGGTTTTTATCCTTTTCAGAAAAATATCGAGGGGGTGTGCAAGCATTATGCTGAAAAAGGAGTGAAAGGCTTCAAGGTCGATTTTATGGACAGTGATGACCAGCAGATTCCTGAATTTCTGGAAAAATCGGCTGCCATAGCGGCAAAATACCATCTTATGCTGGACTTCCACGGTATCTACAAACCTACGGGCTTGAGCAGGATGTACCCTAATGTCGTAAATTATGAAGGTATCTATGGTCTGGAACAGATGAAATGGGGTGCAAATCCCGATCAGGTGGACTATGACGTGACAGTTCCCTTTATCCGTCTGTTTGCAGGTCCTGCTGATTATACGCAGGGTGCTATGCGCAATGCTTCCTATGATAATGTACGTGCTGTCAGCAGCGAGGGTATGAGCCCCGGAACGCGTTGCCGTCAGTTGGCGGAATACGTCGTATTCTTTTCCCCGTTGAATATGTTGTGCGACTCGCCTTCAAATTACATCGGCGAACCTGAATGTACTCAGTTTATCGCCAGCGTCCCGACCGTTTGGGATGAAACCGTTGCCCTTCAGGGTAAAGTAGGGGAGTATGTGGCCATAGCCCGTCGGGCAGGCTCACACTGGTATGTAGGGGCTTTGACCGACTGGAATGAGCGCGACCTTACCCTTGACCTGTCATTCCTGGGTGACGGTGACTATGAAATGGTCGTTTTCCGGGATGGTGTCAATGCTGACAAGGCTGCCCGTGATTATAAGAAAGTCACGATGCCTGTTCCTGCAAACCGTCAGCTCAGTGTGCATATGGCTCCAAAGTCGGAGGCCAAGCGGTCTTA
>JAZUEO010000090.1:0-25236 GCA_045640205.1 Candidatus Coprenecus sp.
TCTCATTTCCGGACCCAATGCCGGGGGCAAGTCAGTATGTCTCAAGACAGTAGGTCTGCTGCAATATATGCTCCAATGGGGTATGCTCATCCCGGCAGGCGAAAGTTCGGAACTTCGTCTTTTCGACAGGATATTCATCGACATCGGTGACAACCAGTCCATAGACAATGACCTCAGCACCTATTCATCCCACCTGACCAATATGAGAAATCTCCTCAGCGAAGCCACTGCGGATTCACTCGTCCTCATAGACGAGTTCGGTTCAGGGACGGAACCTGCAGCAGGAGGCGCCATCGCAGAGGAAATTCTGGCAGAACTTGAAAAGAGAGGCTGCTATGGAGTAATCACCACTCACTATACAAATCTGAAATTCTACGCCAACAACAGCAGCGGAATCCAGAACGGAGCGATGATGTTCGACGCTAAAAAAATCGAACCGATGTTCAGGCTTGAGATAGGACTTCCGGGAAATTCCTTCGCTTTCGAGCTGGCCAGGAAAATCGGTCTTCCCGAAAGCATAGTCCACGGAGCGGAGGAAAGGGCCGGCTCCGACTACGTCACTATAGAACGTAACCTTCGCAAGATAGCCCGTAATAAACGCTCACTCGAAGAGAAACTCTCCAGAATAAAAAACACGGACCGCACCCTTGAGAGCATCACCGAAAAATACGAAAAAGAGCTCTCCGACATCAAGGCTTTGAGGAAAAGCATAATTGAAGAAGCCCGCCAGGAGGCACAGGAAATACTCGCACAGGCCAATAAAAAAGTCGAAAACACCATACGCGAGATAAGGGAATCACAAGCCGAAAAGGAAAAGACGAAAGAAGCCAGAAAACAATTGAATGATTTCAGAACGGAGATTCAGGAAAATAACCTGACGAAAAGGGACGAAGAAATCGAGCGGAAAATGCAGCAGATTATCCAGCGGAAAGAGCGCAGAAAGAAACGGCAGGAAGAGAGGGAAAAGAATGCGGCCCGCGACAAGGGAAACGGCGGCCGGGAGTCTCAGGCAGAGACGAAGAACACCCCTTCAGAAAAGTTGAGCATCATTCCGGGTGCAAAAGTGAAAATCAAGGACAGCCAACTGGTCGGTGAAGTGCTTCAGGTCAATGGAAAGAAAGTGAAAGTGGTCATCGGAAACATCACATCGCAGATGGATATCTCCAAACTGGAAATCATTTCCTCCAAGACATTCAAGGACGCCGTAAAGCCGGCACCCCGGAGACTGGCCATAGATGCATCCATTACCGACAGAAGGCTCCATTTCAAGCCTACCTTGGATATTCGTGGTCTCCACCTGGAAGAAGCCATCTCCACTGTCACCCACTATCTTGACGATGCTGTTATGGTAGGATTCCCCGAAGTAAGCATCCTTCACGGAACGGGAGCAGGTGTACTGAGGGAAGAAATCAGAAAATATCTCCGCATATACCCGGAAATCAAAGGCTTCAGGGACGAGGCCGCCGAACGTGGTGGAGCGGGAATCACAATAGTAACATTCAAATGAAGAAAATGAAAAATATTATGTTCCTGCTGCTTGCACTCGCAGCATTATCATCCTGCTCCCGCTCCAGAGCGATAAAGGAAGCGGGAATCCTCACAGACCAATTCCTCACGGCATACTGCCGGGGAGATTTTCAAACAGCCTCCGACTTCTGCCAGGAACCCCTGAAGAGTCACATTCTGAAAGCCTCCGTCTTCACCGAAAGCATCGACACATCGCTCACCGAAACGGCCGCCTCCATTCTGGGAAGTCTGGCGTGGGAAAAGATTCCTGTCGAGACAGAGGAGAAAACGGATAAGGTAATTTTCACCTGCACCACCTCTTACAAGGAACAAATCCTCACCTACACCATCACCTTGACCCCGGTGGAAAAGAATTGGATGATATCCGCCATCAATTGACAGACTGATACGACCACGACTCCCCTTTTTTCAGGCTCACCGGTTCCTTCATCAGTCCATCCACGAAAAACGTTCCGTCGCCACGGGCAGTAAGTTTCGCCGAGGTTATCTTTCCATCATTCCACGAGGCGTCCATTTCTCCTCCTCCGCGCACACATAGCCCCTTGAAGGAGCCGTCTTTCCATGCCTGAGGCAATGCCGGAAGCAGGACTATGGATTCTCCCTGACTTTGTACAAGCATCTCGGCGATACCGGCGCACCCACCGAAGTTACCGTCTATCTGATAAGGTTGGTGACCACAGAAGAGATTAGGATAGGTTCCTCCGCCGTCGATATAATTGAACTCCGTTTCCTTTATGGGCTTCAGCAGGTCGCGGAACAGCTTGAATGCATGCTCACCGTCTCTGAGCCGGGCCCAGAAATTGATTTTCCAAGCCATCGACCATCCCGTACTTACGTCACCACGCACTTCAAGCGTCTTTCTGGCAGCCTCGGCCAGTTCCGAGGTTCCATCTACTGTAATTTCATTGGCAGGATGAAGTCCGTAAAGATGAGAAACGTGCCTGTGATGAATCTCAGCTTCCTCATACGGCTCCATCCATTCCATAATCCTGCCGTCATCCCCTATGGTGGTCGGTTTCAGACGTGAAAGCCTGTCGGAAAGAGTGTCGGCAAATGCCGCATCTGTCCCGAGGATGGAAGCAGCCTCCCTGACATTCGTGAAAAGTTCACGTATAATCTGATTATCCATAGTAGAACCGGCACATACGGAGACATGGTGACCGTTAGGAAGGATAAAACTGTTTTCAGGAGAATTGGTGGGAGCTGTCACAAGATAATGGGTATTGGGATTCTCCACCAGCATATCCACGAAAAAGAGGGCGGCTTCTTTCATTATGGGATAAACTTCTTTCAGGAATTTCTCATCCCCTGTAAACCTGTAATGTTCATACAGATGCTCGCACAGCCAGGCGGCTGATGTATTGGATGCTCCCCACGAGGGATGTTCTCCGGGAGCGGAATATTCCCAAACGTTTCCCGGTGTATGCATAGTCCATCCGCGTGAGCCGTAGAACACCTGAGCAGTATGTTGTCCGCTTGGAACCTGTTTTTTCATCCACTCGAACAGGGGTAAATGCAGTTCCGAAAGATTACCCACTTCAGCCGGCCACAGATTCATCTGAAGATTTATGTTCAGGTGATAGTCACCGTTCCACGGAGTTCCGATGGTATTCGCCCATATACCCTGAAGATTCGGAGGAAGACAGCCCTCCCGTGTGGAAGATATCAGGAGATAACGTCCGAACTGGTAATAAAGCGCAGCCAGCGAAGGGTCATCACCGTCACGGTGAAAAGCCTGAAGCCTCTTGTCCATAGGCATAGCTTCCTTCTCGGGATTATGCCCGAAATCGACAGACACCCTGTCGAACATTTTACCGAAAGATTCGGTATGACGTTTCACAAGTTCATCATACCCGAAGGCCAAAGCTTTATCAAGAGTCCCCCTAAGTTCATTTTCCACATTCCCGCCATAATAATCAGTACACATAGCCACCAGCAGGATGACTTCGTCAGCATTTATCACCGAAAGTGTTTTCCCGTCTTCAGAAACCAGTTCGCCCCCTCCGGGAAGCAGAACTTTTACCCTGCCCCCTATTTCCATACCGCCAGGTTGCGGATTTTCATCTGTTTCCAAACCGGAGAGCATCGTACAGCGATAAATCAAATCCCCGTCCTTTACACTGACGGCAGGCTGCCACTCAGGTCTCATCTCTATGTCTGAGTCCCTATTCATCGATATTTTCAGGTCTATTGCACCCTTCCTGTCCGCAGTGTAGCGTATCAGACAGAGGTCATCGCTGTAGGAAGCGAAATATGTTCTGCCGTATGTAACTCCCCCGACGGTGAACGATTCCTCCGATATGGCCTCCGGCAGTCTGAGCTCCCTCCTGTAAGCAGCGGCGTCCTCCGTGGCGGTATTCTGTTCCACCACCAGATTTCCGAAAAGTTGATAGGAACCATACGGGCATTTATACCCAGAACCGTGTCCGGTACCCTCCCCACCGCAGACAAAAGTATCATACATCAGTTCCTGAGCCAGGTCATTTTTTCCGGTGAATAGAAGTTCGCGGATTTTTCCCAGAGATTCCACTGCCTTGGGATTATCCGAATTCTGACGGCTGCCCGACCACACAGAACTTTCGTTCAGGACTATCGTCTCTTTCCGAATGCCGCCGTCCGGCATCATACCTATACGACCATTGCCGAGAGGAAAACTTTCCTCCCATTGGGCGGAAGGAGCATTGAAGAAATAAGTGAGTGACGGGTCAGAAGTCTCCTTCTGCGCACAAGAAAGGGAAACCATTACCGTAAGAACGGTGGGAATGAACTTGATTCTCATTTTCTTAAACAGTCTTTGAAGCCTTGAATGAACGATAGCCGTAAAGAGCCACCATTACAAAACAGATGAACGGAAGGATGAAGGAGAAATTAGTAGCGGAAACAGCTCCGAAAATTCCGGGGGAAGTTTCATCCAGGTCTATGATGGCTCCCTGAAGCGGAGGCATTATGGCTCCTCCCACGATGGCCATAACCAGAAAAGCGGCACCGAGAGTAGTATCCTGACGGACATCTTCAAGCGCGATACCGTATATGGTGGGGAACATTATACTCATAAACAGGGACACGATGACCAGGCAGCAGAGTCCCGCCCGGCCGTCAATGAGGATGGCGCCTGCGGTGGCAGTCATTGCACAAAGTGCGAATATCATCAGAAGACGGCGTGAATTGACATATTTCATCAGGAAAGTCCCGATGAAACGGCCGGAAAGACAGAGTCCCATAGCCGCGATGTTCCACCACTGGGCCACATTCTTTTCGATGCCGAGACGGCCTGCATACTGGATAATAAATGTCCAGCACATAATCTGTGCGGCCACATAAAACATCTGGGCCACCACCCCTTCACGATAAATCCTGTTATGCCATAACCTGCGGAGGGAATCCCCGGCCTTCGGTTTTTCCACCTGCGCTCCGGAAGTAGTATCTTTCTTCACGAAAACAGCTATGACCACCAGCATTATGACCACTACCAAACCTATGGCCACATAAGGGTTGCGGATGGTATCGAGGTCGTGGCTCCGTATCACCGCCTTGGTGGCGGCATCCAACTGACTGAAGTCACTCACGCCGTACTTGGCGCTGACAGCATCGGCATTGCTGTACAGATTGGCCAGCACGATTTGTGATGCGATAATCATACCTGTAAGGGAGCCGACCGGATTGAACGCCTGTGAAAGATTCAGACGACGGGTGGCATTCTCAGGTGCACCGAGGGAAAGGATATAAGGATTCGAGGTGGTTTCGAGGAATGCCAGACCGAAAGTCAGTATATAAAGAGAGAAACAGAACAGGAAGAAACTCTGCGCACTGGCAGCGGGGATGAAAAGGAATGCCCCCACGGCATAAAGTGAAAGGCCGAGAAGAATCCCGCTCTTGTAACTGAACTTCTTGATGAAAAGTGCGGCCGGGATGGCCATCGTAGCATATCCCCCGTAAAACGCGAACTGCACGAAGGCCGCCTTGAAATTTGAAATTTCGAGAGTGGTCTTGAATGCAGCCACCATAGGATTCGTGATATCATTGGCGAAGCCCCACAACGCGAAAAGGGAGGTAATGAGAATGAACGTGAGCAGATATTTGCGCTCTACCAGCTTGGCCGGCATCTTTTTAACAGAATCTGACATAAGAAAATTTCAAAAATATTTTACAAATGTAAAAAAATCTTATTCTCCTCCGCCATAAACAGTCACTTCCGTTATTCCGGGATTTCCTTCAGAGACTTCGAGGAATGTTATTCGGATAAACTTCAACTGACGTCTGACAGGTATGGGTTTGAAATCCCACCCTGTGCATTCTCTGGTAATCAGTTCCTTCCAGTGTTCACCGTCTTCAGACGTATCGATGCGGTGCCTGTAATAGGAACTATCCTTCTGAAACATTATTTTGAGGGCCGGAATAAACTGGGGGCTCACTTCGAGAATCACCTTCTGGGGGCAATCTCCTGAAGGTGACACCCACCACGAATCTTCTCTGGAGTCTATCATCAGCGATGCCCGGAATGAAGCCGATTCCTTGTCTGCCGTCACTGTCTTGACAGTAATCGGAATCAAGGTCTCACTTCCTTCATCAACGACATCTTCATATTTCTGTGAGATGGCGGTAAACGGAGCGTGTTTTCCATCAGAAATTTCTGTAGTGGCGGCGTCACAAGTGTCGAATTCCAGTGTTCCGTCTATCCCCTCTTCCTGAGCGCAGGCCCTGACGCTTACCCTGCCCGCCTTCTGTGAAGTCCTTATGAAACAGAAACCGACACCCCCCTCGACTGTCTGGTTTTCAATCCGTGCGTGTTCATCCCCTTTTCCGAGAAGGGAGCCTTCACCGACGACGTCAATGTGAATGGCAGCCTTACTGTCCGGGACTCTATTGCCGCAGGCATCACAAACTTCTATCCAGACAGGCACCATATCGCTGCCGTCGGCCACAGCCGGAACCTGTTCCGCCATTATGGTAAGTCGGAGGTGGTCAGGAATTCCGGGGGTGGAAATACGGTCCCGGCAGACAACCTTCCCGTCAAGAAAAGCTTCCGCTTCAAGAACACCGGCTTCATAACCGCTGACGGGGAATGTAAATGCAGGACTGCCTCCCTTTCCTACCACACCGGGCCAGAAACGAGTCTGCTCCGCACGGGTTCTACATCCCAGCAGAATACCGTTGCGGTAAAGTTTGACGCTGTCGCAATTGCTGAATACCCAGATTTCCTCCGCGGAAGACGGATATTGCACCCCTGAATTATAAGATGCTATATGTACTGTCGGCCCTTCATACAGTCCCTCCTGACTGATTCTCGGGTCGCGCATACTTTGAAGCATATAATAACTGAATTTCGGATAACGGTTGATGTCAACCGCACCGGAATAGAGCGACTCGGCACAGCAACCGCGGGCATAATCCATATAACTCCACAGAAAATGTCCCGAATTATGCGGATTCGCATCAAGCATACACCAGTCGAAATATCCTTTCCCTTCGAGACATTCCAGACGGCTCCTGCACTGGCGGAACTGCTCGTATTCATTCTCCATCAGACTGACGCGTGGTTTTTCCCCCACGCCGTCCCCCCATTCCCGTGAATAAAGAGGTTTGATGCTTATCATATCTTCAGGGATGTTGGTCATCACGTCTCCGTCGGGAGGGAAATTCGACACCTGTTTGTAAAGGACGTCGAAGCAGTCTGCCATATCCTCGTGTCCGAAATAGTCTCCGGATGTGTACATCTGGTCTCCCGGAAATTCGGTATGGGCTATCCTGTATATCGAATCTGCCACTTCACGGGGGTAGCGGGTCTCATTCAGCATAGTTTCCCATAGAAAAACGGAGGGATGATTCCTGTCCCTGCGGATGAGTTCCCTCGTTACGCGATAAAGACGACTGCGAAAAACCGGGTCATTGTTCCAATACTGCCATCCCGGAAGACAGACGATTCCAAGCAGCCCATACTTGTCGCAAGCGTCCAGGAAGGCAGGGTCCTGAGGATAGTGCGCCACACGTACGGAATTGTATCCACCCTGCTTCAACCTGATAACCTCCCTTTCCTGAACCCCGTTGGAAGCGGCATCCCCGACGTTCGGAAAACCCTGATGCCGATTGGCTCCCCTGAGGTAGAGATATTCCCCGTTGATGAAGAAACCGTCGTTGGTATGTTTTATCGTCCTGATACCTGTATTCGTGGTCGTTTTATCAATGATATTGCCCTGACTGTCCTTCAAAACCGTATTCAAAGTATACAAGTAGGGGTGGTATGGATGCCATAGGCTGGGCTCCTCCACCTCGAGAGACTGGGAGATTTGCGCGGATGCCCCTTTCTCAAGCGCAAACTTCTCTTCAGTGGAAGTCACCTTGCGTCCATCGGCATCCTTCAGTTCCTGTATTATCAAGCCTTCGGCAATATCATTTCCATCATTTCTGATGACGGTCGTGATGCTTGCCGCCGCCCTTCGGGAAGAAACTTCGGGCCATCTTATGAAAATACCGCCTCCATCGATATCGTCGCCCGACAGGGGGTCTGTGATATGTACCGGATTCTTCAAAACCATACGGACATCACGGTAGATGCCACTGTAATAATAAAAATCCATATTACCCTGAGGCTTCCCGGGAGGGGTCAGCGGGTCGGGTTCGGCTGATACACGGACGGAAAGGAGATTGTCCTCTCCGGGACAAACCATATCGGTGATATCCACTTCAAAACCCATATATCCGCCATAGTGATCGCAAGCCTTCTGCCCGTTGACATAAACGGAACAGTCGGTCATAACCCCTTCGAAGTGAAGAAATACCCGTTTCCCATCCCCGTTGCCTTGAGGCAGTCTGAAATATCTTCTATACCAGCCGACACCTTGATAGATGCCGTTACCGCCGCAATGTTTGTTTTCCAGACGCATTATGTGAGGAATGGCCACTTCCTGCCAATCCGAATCATCGGTATCGGGGGATGACCCACCGGGTATATCTCCTGCCTTGAAAGCCCAATGAAGATTCATCGTGAAAGTACCGTCAGTGTATTCCGGCGAACAGCAGGAAAGAACCGTCAGAAATATCGTCAGAGCGAACAGTTTGGTTTTCATAAACTTAGTTTTTTTCTCAAAGATAGACATTTCTTACGAAAACAAGAGGAGGCCGACCTCATCGGCCGACCTCCCTCATCAAAAAACTATGGATTATCAATTATAACCGGGGTTCTGTGTAAGCTGAGGATTATTGTCGATATCACTCTGAGGAATCGGGAAATAACGGTTGTAATCGTGGAATACCCGTTCTTCTACAAGTTCGCCTTTCTCATTGGTAATGGTAGCCCTGAGCGTCGGTTCTGGCTGATTATAATCTACAGTACCAGCCATGCAATAAAGATTTTCATTCAAGACTGTCTCGGCCACCATCTTTCCATTGTCATCCTTCCAACGGATAATGTCACCGCGACGAAGTCCTTCTCCTGCAAACTCAGAACCGCGTTCACGACGGATAAGTGTGCGGAGAGTTTCCTTGGAATTATATTTGGCAGTATTTACGTCAGGCATCCCGGCACGTTGACGAACCATATTGATATACTCATAAACCTTGTCTGAAGGACCATTCAGTTCATTCTCCGCCTCAGCCCAAGTCAAGAGAACATCAGCATATCTGTAGAGGATAGGACAGCAATCATTCTCCCAGATATCGGGATACATCGGGTCAAGATATTTTCTCCAGGAAAGGGCAGTCTTCGAGGCATTGTCAGCTACGAAAGAATAGTCATCATTAGTTGAGCCATCGGGAAGTTTTGAATCAAGTGTATTGAAAACACGTCCCTGCCAGTTGATTCCGGGATAGAGAATTGTCATCTCCATACGAGGGTCGCGGTTTGCGAAAGGATGCGCGGAATCATATCCGGAACCTGTCTCATCTTTCGTCATACCATTACTCATCTCATAATTGTTCACAAGATTCATAGTAGGAACCATAGATGACCAACCGCCATCACCGTTCGGATACATCTGACCGTTTTCCCAGTTACTGTAAGAAGAGTTGTTGTTCATCATCATATAGGCCAGAATGATTTCATTTGAATTCTGACCGGAACTCTTGAACAATTCCGCATAATCAGGTTCGAGAGAATACTGTTTCAGGTCAATAATCGCCTGTGCAGAAGACTTGGCAGTAGAATAGTCACCCCAAAACATAGCTGCGCGCATCTGCATGGCAAGAACCGCCCCTCTGGCGATACGGCCGCGTTCGGCAGGCTTTTCGTTAATCATCGGGATAATGGCGGCAAATTCGTCCATAACGAATTTCTTGACTTCCTCTTCCGTATTACGTGGAACTTGTGCTTCGGAAGCAGATTGGAAGTTCTTGATGATAGGAACTCCACCATAAAGTGAACACATCAGGTAGTAACGATACGCACGTATGGCGCGAACCTGAGCCTCAAGGTCTTTCTTAACGGCATCGCTTGAGAATGTAACGGCATCCACCTGTTCGAGGTATGTATTGCACTTGCGGACAGTCCGGAAATCGTAGAAGGAATAACCGTAGTCCCCGGGACTCATAGTGCCGTTGCCGATAACTTTGAATCCATCCCATGAGAAATTGCTGTACCCGAAATCTGAACAGCAATCCCAATAAAAATAAGCATAACGTTCCGCCCAGTCATCATAACAGCCTATGACAAACTTCTGCGCATCAGTCTCAGTCTTCCAAGTCGTGGCAGGAGACATGGCATCTTTGGGAACAGTAGTCAGAAAGTCACTGCAGGAGGTAAGACCGACAGTCACTAAAATCGCCAGTATAGAAATTCTAAATGTTTTCATAATCATATAACTTAGATATTCACGTTAGAAAGAGAGATTGACACCGAATGAATGGGTACGGAGAAGAGGATAAGATGAACCTCTTTCACTGGTGGTTTCGGGGTCGGTATTGAACGGGAGGTTATGGAACGTAACAAGGTTCTCACCGGAATAGTAAATTCTCAAATTTTTCAAACCGGAATTCTTGAACTTAAAAGTATAGCCGAGCTGAACATTCTTCAGACGGATATACGAAGTGTCCCAAAGCCAGAATGTTGACATAGCCTTAGTCTGACAGCTGGCACTGTTCCCGAGTTCGTGAACTGCCGGCATAATGGGATTCTTGTTGGTTTCAGACCAGGAGTTGGCCCAAACGGTGGAAGGATGGCCCGTATCACCTGAGAAGTTTCCGAGAACTTCATTGTTGAAAATGTAATTGACACCTGAAACCCCTTGCCACATCATAGAGAAATCGAGATTTTTCCAAGATGCGCCGACGGTTATGTTATAGGTGCACTTAGGCATCGAAGATGATTCCGTATAGTCACGGTCATCGGCATTCAATTTACCGTCACCGTTGACATCCGCATAAACAAGGTCTCCGGCCATAAATGCTTTACCGAAAGGATTACCGTATTTATTGGTGTAGGCATCAGCCTCTTCCTGTGAATTGAAGAACTTCCCGGTCCACTTGTACATATAGTAACATCCATATTCGTGCCCGACGGCATTGCGGGTATTGCCGCTACCTATATAATCGATGCCTTCACCGAGATTCGTAATTTCATTATGGTTGTAAGCGAAGTTTCCTGAAACGTTCAGAGTCCAATCCTTGCCGAACTGCTTATTATAGCCGAGGGTAACTTCGAGACCGCTGTTCTTCATCGAGCCTATATTGTCCTTATAGGCGCCGAGAGCGAATTCAGCGGGAGCAGACACGTCCATAATGATTCCGTCAGTGGTTCTGTTATAGTAGTCAACAGAGCCGAAAAGTCCGAATGCGAATCCGAAATCAATGCCTATACCCCAAGTGGTCGATTTCTCCCAACTGATGGTGGAAAGATGATAACTGCTCTGATAATAACCGGTGCTGAGATTTCCGTCAAAAGGATACCCTGCGGAGAGGTTATAAGTATTCAAGGCAGGATAATAATCTGAGAGAGCGTCCTGATTACCAAGCTGACCCCAGGAAGCGCGTATTTTGAGATTATCAAGAACCTTGCTGGCACCTGACATCCATTTTTCCTGAGTAAGACGCCAAGCAGCGGATACTGAAGGGAATACACCCCATCTGTTTCCGTCTGCGAAACGGGAGGATGCATCAGCACGGAAGTTGGCCTCGAAGAGATAACGTCCGTCATAGTCGTAATTGATACGTCCAAAACCTGATACCATAGTCAAATCACGGGTATAACCCGAATTGGCCTGACTCGATGCATCACCGGCATTCATATCGGTAAGATCGTTGTTGGGGAATGACTTGCGATATCCATAATCTTCAGAATAACCGTATCGCTCACCGTGCCATCCGGCCAACACTTTCAGATTATGCTTGCCGAAGGACTGGTCATAATTGAGAGTAAGATTGAAGTTCAGACGGTTCCATTTGCTGTTCGTGATTTCAAGTTTCTGAGGATCAGATACCTTATGGTCATTATAAATGATATACTTCTGGAAATAATCCTTGCGCGTCTGATTAGCCACGTAAGAGACGTCACCCTTGAGGACAAGTTGCTTGATAATCTTATAATCCAGCCCGACGAGACCTGTCACGTTCTGATTGTCATATTTGACTTTCATTCCGGAATCAAGCCATGCGATCGGATTACCATCGGAAATAGTACCGTACTGGCCATCTTCGTACTGGTTGACTATCCATGGTGCGATACGGTTCATCTGACGGATAATCTGGTCGTTGCTTCCACCTGCGTAAGCAGAACTGGCATCCGTATAATTATTCTGGATGAAAGACAGATTCATATGGAAAGTCAGGTTCTTCACGATGTCCACGTCAAGATTTGTCCTGGCATTGAACTGCTGACGTCCCGTATTGGCAAGAATACCGTCATGATTCAGGAAACCGACAGAACCCATATATCTGGCGCGCTGGGTTCCACCTGAAACTGAAACGTTATGGCGAGTTTCCACACCCGTCTTGAAACCAAGGGCATACCAGTCTGTATTGGCATAATTGTAAGGGTCGCTTCCGTCACGGAATTTCTGAATTTCCTCATCCGTGAAACGGGCGCTCTTGCCACTACGCTGCAAAGCCTTGTTATAGTAATATGCAGCATCCGCTGAGTTCATTCTCTCCATCAGCATGGTAGCGTTCTGAATACCTACAGAGCCTGAATAAGAAACCTTGGGAGCACCGTCACTACCTCTCTTGGTAGTAATCAGGATAACGCCGTTGGATGCTTTGGAACCATAGATGGCGGCAGAAGAAGCATCCTTCAGAACAGAGATACTGGCCACATCCTGAGGGTCGATGGAGTTGATGTTACCTGTCTCTACACCATCCACCAGAATATATGGCGACGCATTGTTGAGAGTCCCGACACCACGGATGCGGATGGTACCGCCATCCTGTCCGGGAGCACCGTCCGAGCCGGTAACAGTGATACCGGCAGCAAGACCCTGAAGTCCTTGTGAAACGTTGGGGATAGGACGGTTTTCAAGAGCTTTGCCCTCAATCTGCGCCACGGAACCTGACAGATTGGCTTTCTTCTGGACACCGTAACCTACCACTACAGTTTCTTCCAGCATTTCATTGTCATCCTGAAGAACAACGTTATATTCCGTTTTACCGTTGGTCATCACGATACTGACTGTTTTGTAAGAGATAAAGCTCACTGTCAGAGTACTTCCTTCAGGAGCCTGAATAGAATAACGTCCATCGGCATCGGTAATGGTGCCGGTCCCGTCATTAGCGACAATGGAAGCCCCTATCAGCGGCTCCCCCGTAGAGTCCGTCACCCTTCCGGTAACAGTGGTTTTCTGCGCAAATGCCATAGATACGCATAGCATACAGAAAACAAATAAGAGTACCTTTTTCATACGATTTTTGATTAATAGTAATAATTGTTCGGTCACATAACACAAATATAGTAATAAAAATTTATTCTTCATACCATACATCGGAGGCAGGCATGTCCTTCACGGCGCAAGCCATTTCCAATCCGCTGACCTCAACCCTTCCGGTAATGAATTCAGGAATATTGAAAGAATATTCGAAATCCTCATAGAATTTCAAAGGATTCTTCTGAGGCAGCAGAAATGGTTTGGAAGCCTGTCCCTCCGCATCAATATGAGTAAAATAGGCTCTCGTGTAAAGCCCGTCTCCGCGACGGCTTCCAAACACCATCCATCTTCCGTTATGACTCCACGAATGATAACTTTCGGTATCATCGCTGTTGGCTGCTCCAAGTGGCCACATCCGTAATGTATTCAGGTCGATGCACCATAAATCCGCCTCGTGATGCCAGATGGAGAAATTGCCGAAATCGTGAAGGGTAAAGACCAGAAAACGGCCATCGGGTGATATTCTGGGAAAAGACACACTCTTTCCGGAGATACGGGCATTGACCAGAGTGTCAACAATCTCCCCGAAAGTCCCGTCCTCCGGACGGAACTCAATGGAACAAAGACTGTAGCGAACTTTGCTGTAATTTTCCCTCACGGAATCCACCGCTACCGCCGAGCAGAAATAGAGTTTCCTGCCATCAGGAGAAAATGCGGGGAAAGTCTCGAAAGAGTCTTCCGATTTCAACTGAGGACAAGACGAGATACTGTGCCGCTCCACATCATACACTACTACGTCAGAACTATTGTCAAACACCTCCACACGGTTCGGATGATTAAGGAAGAATGCCTGATGGGTATCATTATTCGAAAATGCGACGAATCTGCCGGAAGGATGCCAGCAGGGATATACCAGAGCCGAAATCGTCTCCGGTGTCTTGGTGTTCAACTTCTCTATCGTTCCATCCCTGAGCACTAACGTACCGGCATGTTCAGCCCTTGAATGGAAAAGCATCCTGTCCGGATTCTGCATACAGAACGAATGGCAATTGATGCAATTCCCACCGGAAGTGCGGCGGTTCGTCACTATCTCCGTCTGCCGGAAATTTTCAATACACCTCTGGTATATACCCATTTCCTTCCACGCTACGTACCCCGGAGGAATCAGACGATAAGCGATGTATGAGTCGGCAGAGTCACAAGCCACAGTCATACTGAAAGGTTCATATCTGACCAAACTTCCATTTTCCCTTTTCATTACGGTGAAATTCAGCTGTTTGCCTATAGAGCCATTGAGCATCCTTCTCCATTTGCGAAGAGGGATATCGAAACTGCCGTTCCGTCCTGAACGGACAGTGAACAAATCCTGCCCATCACTTATTTCAAGCACAAATTTCCCATCTTCCAGTACACTGAAATTCATCGGGGCGATGTTCGCAGGTATGGTGACACCGACATAATCAGGAAATATCCGAGGCTGCCGTCCTTCACTGAAACTCACTTTCCCCGATGTACAGGACACTGTCATCATCAGGCAGAGTGTCCACGCAGTCAAACTCTTTTTCATTTTCCAACCTCCTTTTTCTGTTTCCCGTACAAGTTAATTATTTCGTCGCTCACTCCATGGTTCCTGCAGTACTCCAAATCACCTTCCGTAGCACTGAGCAGTCCCATCTGCATAGCAACAGACAGAGCAGGAAGCACTTCAGTACCATAAAAACGGTCCACGAATGCCAGCAGCGAAGCCGCATCTCTGGACAAATGCAGATACACTATGGCATAATCACGCGCCACCACATTCGTCGGGTCTGCCTCCAGAAGAAGGAACAGATCATCGATAATTCTATCCCTGACGATAAAAGCATCCGTTTCCGGAAGTCCTTTCCGCTTTGAGGAAAGCACCGGGTCCGAAAGCACCCCTTCATCATTCAGGAACTTTCTCATCCCTTCGGCCCAATCTCTGTAAAACAATGTTTTCTCAAGCTTCGCAATATACTTTTCCGCCACACAGTAATTTCCAAAAATGATATTCGTCCTGACCAGCATCTGCAGGAGTGCAGCAGATGCCTGACACTGATTGGCTTCGAAGGCCATATCCTGCGCCGCTGCGATATTCCCCATCTCATAATAAATCATCGATAGAAGAGACATACACCCCACCGTCAAATCCGATTTTATGCAAAGCGCCTGCACGTTATCTTGCTTGTAATCGGTCCAGTGTTCCAGAAGACAGCCTTGACAGCCTAACGCCAGATTCGCATAATTGAGCAACATATAATTGTTCATATCCATCCTGCGGGAAACTGCGGTGATATAACTCCATTGGGAATTCCGTGCATAATACGAGAGCTGGAATACTTGCTCCTGACGCGGCTGTCTGTATTTTTTCAAAAAATAAAAAAAAGGAATTGAAACCGCAGCCGATGAGAGAACGAGAAGCAGCACACCGATAGGAACTGACGTCACTTTTCCCTTAAAAGAGACCGATGATTCCGACGCAACCGTTTTTCCCAGCACAAAAGAGCCGATACAGCAAACAGCAAGCGATATCCAGGCAGCACAAATAAAACGATGGCTTCCGGGGATAGTGAGCGGCCGCAGAATGGGACCGGTAATCAAAATCAAAATTACTGCGGCAGGAAGCTTCAGCCAAGCATTCCGAAAAATTCTCACTTTCTCTTCGTGACAGATACAGACAAGAAGAATTCCTGTCACCAGCAGATAATCGGTGACCGCCTGAAATGAATAGGATTCAGCCACTACATCCAGACATAAGAAAGCGGTCGGAAAAAGCATCACCGGGAACATCCACATACAGAACCCCCCACGGATAAAACTGCATATCCTGAAGGTGAAGGCGACTGTAAAAGTCATCAGAACGGAAGCTATGACAGTCCCAGCCAAAGGAAGATGAAAAAACTGCACGAAGAAACCGTTAAGCCATAAGGAAAAGCCCCCGATGTCAAGAATATCATCCCTCCATGCATCAATGTCCCACAGAAAAACTTGTCCGTCCCCGATACCGAGGAAAACATACCTGAACTGCCCCTGAAGCAGGAAAAACAATGCGACCGCTACTACCGACAGACACAATATATAAACAAATCTCCGCGAAAGACGTTTCATAGTTCACCAAAGGCCCCATTCCAAACTGCCTATGAAACAAAGTTAGACAAAATATGACACTTTCTTGGAAAATTAACGAAATATTGGATATCTTGCTGCATATTATTAAGTTTCTGAAACATTCAAATGAACATTCACTACAATATGAAAAAAATCGCAGTAATCCTGATGTCCGCACTCGCGGCATTCTCAAACGGGAAAGCAAACGCCGGAACCAATGAAGACAATATCCCTTATTGGCAGGATGTCCAGACCGTGGCAGTAAATAAAGAGGCGCCGCGCACAGAATTCATGAACTATGAAAACAGGGAGACAGCCCTCAAGGGGGATTGGGCGTCCAGCCCGTCATATCATAACCTTAATGGCAAATGGAAATTCCGTTTTTTTGATTCATACCGAGACATTCCCTCCGATATCATCACGGAAAAAACCGACGAATGGAGTGACATCATGGTACCGGGCAATTGGGAACTTCAAGGATTCGGGACAGCCATTTATGTAAACCACGGATACGAATTCAAACCAAGAAACCCTTGTCCACCGACACTTCCCGAGAACACACCTGTCGGAATCTACCGCCGCAGTTTCGACATACCTTCCGAATGGATAAATGACCACAGGGATATATTCTTGAACATAGGTGGTTCCAAATCGGGAACATATGTGTTCATTAACGGACAGGAAGTGGGATATAGCGAAGATTCCAAGAACAATGCCGAATTCAGAATAAACGACTTCGTGAATGCAGGAGAAAACGAACTTGCCATTCAAATATACCGATGGAGCACCGGTTCTTACCTCGAATGTCAGGATTTCTGGAGAATCAGCGGTATCGAAAGGGACGTTTTCATCAGGACACAGCCCGAAACATCCATACGAGATTTCCGCATAATCTCCACCCTCGATGATAGGTATCGCGACGGCATCTTCAGTCTTAACCTTGAATTGAAAAACCCCAGTGCAAAATCGTCAGTAAAATACGAGCTCCTGGATGCTGAAGGCCATTTGGTCAGCGAAGGAGAACAGAATAATCTCTCCTTCGGCAAGGTCACTTTCGATGCGACCCTGAAAGATGTGAAAAAATGGTCCTCCGAGCAGCCTTATCTCTATAAATTGCTCATTTATAACATATACGGTTCCGATATCACTGAAGTTATCCCATACAACGTAGGCTTTCGCCGCATAGAAATCCGAGAGTGCGGCATTATGGTAGAAGGAAAAAGCCAGCGTCTATTTATGGTCAACGGTCAACCCATCAAACTGAAAGGAGTCAACATCCACGAGCATAGTGAATCTACTGGCCATTACGTTACCGAAGAGCAGATGATTCGTGACTTCACCCTGATGAAGCTTAATAACATAAACACCGTCCGCCTCTGCCACTATCCCCAACAGCACCGTTTCTATGAACTCTGCGACGAATTTGGAATCTATGTTTATGATGAAGCGAACATCGAATCTCACGGGATGTACTACACCATATACAATGACGATATGCGCAAAGGCTGTGTCGGTCACGAAGACGGCACACGCCGAGGTACACTTGGACATAATCCCGACTGGCTTACAGCACATATGGACCGTACCCGGAATATGTTCGAAAGAAATAAAAATCACCCCTGCGTCACCATTTGGTCTCTCGGGAACGAAGCCGGAAACGGATATAATTTCTACAACACCTACACTTGGCTGAAAAATGCGGACAAAGACCTGATGCAGCGCCCGGTATGCTATGAACGGGCACTCTGGGAATGGAATACCGATATGTATGTTCCCCAATACCCAGAAACCGAATGGTTCGCAGAAAAAGGCAGCAAATGGCAGGACCGACCCATCGTCCCGTCTGAATATGCACACGCTATGGGTAATTCTACAGGAGACCTCTACGGCACCTGGCAGGAAATTTACAATTCCCCCCACCTTCAGGGAGGCTACATATGGGACTGGAAGGATCAGGGGCTGCTGCAATACACCCAGGATGGTCGCC
Organism: Candidatus Coprenecus sp.; assembly: GCA_045640205.1. Classification (GTDB taxonomy): domain Bacteria; phylum Bacteroidota; class Bacteroidia; order Bacteroidales; family UBA932; genus Minthomonas. The sequence continues at coordinate 18,424 of JAZUEO010000090.1, forward strand.
AATGGTGGGCCTACGGCGGTGATTTTGGAAAAAATACCCCCTCTGACGGGAATTTCCTATGCAACGGACTCATCAACCCTGATCAGAGGCCGCATCCTGCTATGGCCGAAGTTAAATACTGCTATCAGAATGTCGGATTCGAGGCCATCGATGCTTCTGCCGGAAAATTCAGAATCATCAACAGATTCTACTTCACCGATCTTGCCGCTTACAAACTCACGTATGAAATTCTGGCGAACGGAAAGATTATCCACACTGGGACGCTTCCCGTCACAGTCGCTCCCCAGCAAAGCACTGAAATGACAGTCCCCCTCAATAAAGTTAAACGTCTCCCCGGAATTGAATACATCGTAAACTTCAAAGTGTCCACCATCCATCCCGAACCCTTGATTCCCACAGGACACGTCATTGCATACGACCAGTTCATACTCCCCACCGAAAGACAAGCATCAGTAAAATATCAGAAGTTCCCCGCTATAACCATCACCACCGAAGGGACTATCACCCACATCCGCTCCTCCGCAGTCGATTTCTCATTCGACTCATCAAAAGGAATGGTAGTGTCATATAAGGTCCAGGGCACTGAATATATCTGCGAAGGATTCGGCCTGCAGCCCAACTTCTGGCGCGGTCCCACAGACAACGACTACGGAAACAGATTTCCTGCCCGTGCCCGTGTCTGGAAACAGTCTTCCCGTGAATTCAGCGTCAAGGAAGTCAGTTGCATCCCCGAAGGGAATTCCGCCCGTTTGAACATAGTCTATCTTCTTGCCTCTGGCAATATCTATGAAGTTTCCTACCTCATCCATGGAAACGGTATCATTGATGCCGACATCCGTTTCCACGCCACGGAAAAGACCGGTGACGTACCGCGAATAGGAATGAGGATGAGAATTCCCTCCAAATTCGACAGAATCACCTGGTACGGTCGCGGACCGGAAGAAAATTATTGCGATAGGAAAATGGGGACACTCGTCGGCCTGTGGGAATCCTCTGCTGAAGATATGTACTTCCCTTACGTCCGTCCACAGGAAAACGGACATCACACTGACGTAAGATGGTTCTCTGCCAACGATGCTCCCGGTGCAGGACTGACTGTAAAAGCCAGAAACAACAGTTCCACCAATGCCTCCACCATCGAATTCAACGCATTACGGAACAGTGTCGAGGATTTTGACTCCGAGGAGAACATTGACCATCCCTATCAGTGGAACAATTTCACCCCAGAACAAATCGCCGACCACGATGAGGCCAAGGCACGCAACCACAAACCACGTCAGACTCACACCTGTGACATCTCTCCGCGAAATTTCGTTGAACTTTGCATCGATATGAAGATGTGTGGTGTCGGAGGGTTCGACAGCTGGGGTTCAAAGCCCGTCAAGAAAGCCCTCGTGGACAGTTCCTCTGACTACACTTGGGGATTCACCATCATACCGGACAGATAATGGATTTTGAGACAAACTTTTCTTACATTTGTATTTGAAAATTTAACAATTCATCACTCTTATGATAGGAATAGGAATTATCGGCTGCGGTAAAATCGCTCAGGTCCGCCACATCCCCGAGTATGCAGAAAATGCACAGGCAGAAATCGTTGGATTCTTCGACTTCAATAAAGCGCGCGCAGAACAACTCGCCGCCAAGTATAACGCCAAAGCTTACGACACATTGGAAGAACTTCTTGCGGATGACAGGATAGAAGCCGTAAGTGTATGTGTCGCCAACGTAGCCCACTGCGAAGTAACCGTAAAGGCCCTGAAAGCGGGAAAACACGTCCTCTGCGAAAAGCCTATGGCCATCACCATAGAAGAATGCCAGCTGATGGTGGACACCGCCCGTGAATGCGGAAAGAAACTGATGATAGGGCAGAACCAACGTCTGGCCAAGGCTCACGTAGAAGCCAAAAAAATAATTGACGCCGGAGAAATCGGCCGTGTGATATCCTTCCACACCGCCTTCGGTCATTCCGGCCCTGAAAACTGGAGTGTCGACCCCGGGAAAAATACCTGGTTCTTCGACAAGAAACAGGCGGCTATGGGCGTTATGGCCGACCTCGGAATCCACAAGACCGACCTCATCCAGTACATCATCGGTCAGGAGGTAAAGGCCGTCTCCGCCAGACTCGTAACACTTGACAAGACCGGCCCGGACGGAAAACCCATCAGTGTCGATGACAATGCCATCTGCATCTATGAAATGGACGGGGGTGCCGTCGGTACTATGACCGCCAGCTGGACATATTACGGAGCGGAAGACAATTCCACAGTCATTTTCGGGACCGAAGGAAGCATCAGCATTTATGAAATAGACCGAGCCCCCATCGTCATCAGAAAAAAAGGAGGCGTAGTCGAAACACTCGATGTGGAGCAGATTCAGACCAATGAGAATCAGACCAAGTCGGGCATCATCGACGCTTTTATGGAATGCCTTATCAATGACACGGAGCCCTCGATTCCGGGATACGGAGTACTGGCAGCCATGAAGGCCGTGTTCGCCGCCATTGAATCATCGGAAAAAGGAACGAGAATTATCATAGAATAGAGTCCTAATGAAACTGTTCAGGCTGAATCTTTCCCTTTTCTTTCTGATAATGATTCACTCCGGAAGCCTGATGGCTGTCGATTGGAAAGCCAGATGGATAGGAGCCTCTTGGGAGGGAGAAGAATATATCAGAACCGACACCCTTCCTGCACCGGAATTCAGAAAGACCTTCGAGGTTACCGAAAAAATAACCTCCGCCACGGCTTACGTTACGGGGCTTGGATTTTTCGAATTCTACGTAAACGGAGTCAAGGCGGGAGATGAAGTTCTCTGCCCGAACGAGACTTCCTATTCCCATAGACCGGGACTCGGAGAATACAGCATCTCTATGGATGACACTCACTGGAGGAACTTTAGAGTGAATTTTATGACATACGACATAAAAGCGTTGCTGAAAAAAGGGACTAATAGTCTCGGAGCCCTCGTCGGAAACGGATTCTATGCCACCGGGCGCACCCGCTGGGTGGAGCCGTACGGTACTCCGCGCTTTATCTGCCAAGTAGAAATACAGTATGCTGACGGCACATCACGGACAGTCATATCCGATGATTCGTGGCAGGTACGAAAAAGTCCCATCCTCCTCAATGACCTTTATGACGGAGAAATCTACGATGCACGGCAGAAAAATAATGTTCAATGGCAGAATGCCGCTTTCAGAAAAGCCCCTGACGGAGAACTTGTACCACAGGAAGGTCCCCCGGACCGCATAGTCGAAATTCTCAAGCCAAAAAGTATCACCCGACTGGATGACGGCAGATGGGAAGTCGATTTCGGAGATTACGTCAGCGGATGGATAAGACTCAAAAACTTCCAAGCCCCCGAAGGAAGCGTCATCGAAATCGAGCACCCCATCGAGACCACGGGAAACGGTGTTTACAGATATATCTCAGACGGCACGAAAGTCAGTTCATATGCCCCCCGTTTCTGCTGGTGGCTGTACGAAAAAGTCATCATAAGCGGCTGGCCTGGTGAATTGACCGCAGCGAATATCCAGGGGGAAGTAGTTCATAGGGATGTAAGGGAATCCACCATATTCGAATGTTCCAATCCTCTTCTGAACCGCATTAATGAAATTTGGAAAAGGACTCAGACTGACAATATGCACCTGGGTGTAGCCACCGACTGCCCCCATCGGGAAAAAGGTCCTTACACCGGAGACGGCCAGGTATCCAGCGTCACCGTAATGCACAACTACGATGCCCGCGCTTTCTACCGCAAATGGCTTCGTGATATGTCTGACTGTCAAGACACTGAAACGGGATATATACCCAACGGTGCCCCTTGGCATCCCGGATGCGGAGGCGGAGTCCCTTGGGGAGCGGCCATGTGCATCATACCGTGGGAATACTACCTCATTTACGGAGATCGCCAAGTCCTTGAAGAGAATTATTTCCCGATGAAGGAACAGGTCAGATTCATGCTCAGTTCGAGACTCCCTGACGGAACTATGCTTCAGGCACTGACAGACGCCAAGGGAAAATATCTTTACTGGAAAAACCTCGGAGAATGGTGTCCTCCCTATTATCTCCCCTCGGAGAATCTCGTCCACACTTATTACCTTTGGAAATGCGCCACATATACCGCTTCCGCGGCCAAAGCCCTCGGACATAACACTGAATACGAGTACTACAGCACACTCGCCGGTGACGTAGCCGCCGCCTTCCATAAAAAGTTTTATGACTCCGACTCAGGAGGCTATGCAGGAGGCAGCGGAGAAAAAAGCGGGGAAGGATACGGAACCGGCACAGGAAAAGGGAAAGGTGACGGTTCGAACATCTTTGCCCTCGATATGGGGGTACCGGCACAGTATCTCAATCGCGTTCTCACCACAGTCAAGAAAGAATTGGAGGCCAACGACGGTCATCTGAATACCGGTATCTACGGTTCTTCCCTCTTCTTCGAAGTGCTATGCCGCTACGGGATGGAGGAGGAGGCCTATTCCGCTATGAACAAAAGAGACTTCCCGGGATTCGGATGGTGGATAGAACAGGGTGCGAAAACCACCTGGGAACAATGGAACGGTCAGGACTCGAGATGCCACCCGATGTTCGGAGGCGCCCTTGTCTGGATGTACCGCTGGCTCTGCGGAGTACAGACCGACGCTGAACAGCCCGGCTACAGGCATATCATACTGAAACCGACTCCGGCAGGTGACCTGACTTGGGCTTCCTACACCACAGACACGGCTTACGGGAAACTGTCTGTAAGATGGGATATTGCCGAAGGCAATGAATTCCTTCTCAAAGTCACCGTACCCGAAGGGGCCCGCGCCACCGCATACCTTCCCGACGGTTCCGCACCAGTGGAACTTGCCGCAGGCAAACACCGGCTCTCCTGCATAATCAAGAGATAAATTAGCAGAATATGATATCATTTCTAATCAGTCTGGCCGCACTGGTAGTCGGCTACCTCCTCTACGGAAAATTAATAGAGAAAATATACGGTCCGGATGCCGCCAGAACTACTCCGGCCATCACCAAAGCAGACGGAGTGGACTATGTTCCCTTACCGGCTTGGAAAGTGTTTATGATTCAGTTCCTGAATATTGCCGGAACCGGCCCCATCTTCGGAGCCATTATGGGTGCCAAATTCGGTCCATCCTGCTACCTCTGGATAGTACTCGGTTCCATCTTCGCCGGAGCGGTCCACGATTATATGACCGGAATGCTTTCCATACGGCACGACGGACTGGGAGTTCCCAATATCGTAGGGAACTATCTCGGCAGACGCGCCAAGACTGTGATGCTGATATTCTCAATGATACTGCTCCTGCTCGTAGGCACGGTTTTCGTTTTCAGCCCCGCATTGATTCTCGGTGACATCGCCGGTTTTATGTCCACACCTAAAACCTCCATTATGGTATGGGTGCTTATTATTTTCGCATACTACATCATCGCCACAATGCTCCCCATAGACAAACTCATAGGCAAGGTTTATCCCCTCTTCGCCTTTTGCCTCCTCTTTATGGCAGTGGCCTTGTGTGCCTGTCTGCTGATCAAATGGCCCTCAATTCCCGAATTCTGGGACGGGTTGCATAACCGGGGTCCGTCAATAGGACTTGACGGACAGCCGATATTCCCCTGTCTGTTCATCACAGTCGCCTGTGGAGCCATCAGCGGATTCCACGCCACACAAAGTCCCATTATGGCCAGATGCGTCCAAAACGAAAAAATGGGACGCCCCATATTCTATGGAGCGATGATAACCGAGGGAATCGTGGCCCTGATTTGGGCGGCGGTATCCTCCTGGTTTTTCTTCGATGGTGGAATGGCTGCCTCGGGCGCCTCTTCCGGACAGGCCCCTGAAGTCGTGACGTCAGTTTCAAGCGCCTGGTTGGGACTCTTCGGAGGCATACTGGCCATCATAGGAGTCGTAGCCGCCCCCATCACCAGCGGTGACACCGCCTTCAGAAGCGCCCGCCTCATCGTGGCCGATTTCCTGAACCTGGGACAGAAAAAGATATCCAGAAGGCTCGTCATAGCCATTCCTCTGTTTATTACAGCATCCCTGCTGTTGTGGTACAATATTGCTGATGAAAACGGATTCAACGTCATCTGGCGTTATTTCGGATTGGCCAACCAGGCCCTCGCCACCATGATGCTGTGGACAGCCACCTCATACTTCTCCAAATCTGGCAAGGGGTATCGTTACCTCTTCACCCTCATCCCTGCCGCCTTTATGACCGCCGTTTGCATCACATTCCTCTGTGTGGACCGGATAGGATTCCGACTCCCTGTCACCATCATCCCCTGGACCGGAATCGGCACATTTGCCATTTCCATTCTGTTATTCTGCACTCTTCGCTGTAAACGTCTGTATAAGAAAGCATAAAATAAAATTGTTATGATTCGCAAACACATCATCACCACCTTTATTTTAGGAGCGCTTGCCATTCCTTCGCAGATTTTCGCCTGCACGAACATACTGATATCCAAAGGAGCTTCGAAAGACGGCTCGGTAATGATATCCTATGCTGCAGATTCCCACACCCTCTTCGGAGAAGTATATTTCCATCCCGCAGCCGATTGGAAAACCGGAACTATGCTGGATATTACCGAATGGGATACCGGGAAACATCTTGGCAGGATTCCTCAGATAAATCACACCTATCAGACTGTGGGAAATATGAACCAGTATGGAGTAATGATTACCGAGACCACCTACGGAGGTCGTCACGAACTTTATGACTCCACTGCGGTAATGGATTACGGTTCTCTCATATACGTTACCCTCCAGAGAGCCAGAACGGCGAGGGAAGCCATCGGAATC
>JAZUEO010000091.1:0-10206 GCA_045640205.1 Candidatus Coprenecus sp.
GTTCTCGGAGACATAACGGCTGCATATATCCGCCGCTTTCCGACAAGCGGAAGGTTCATCTTCTGAAGACAATGACATCCACTGAGATATGGCCTGTTCCAATTCAGCTGCATTGGATACGGATACCGCTCCGCCGAGGGCTATCAAATCGCAGGCTTCCCGGAATTTTTCATAAACCGGTCCGAAAATCACAGGTACACCATATGTAGCGGATTCCAGAATATTATGAATCCCTGACTTGGTAAATCCGCCACCGACATAAGAAAATCCGGCATATCTGTACACTATCGAAAGAATACCGACCTTATCAACTATCAAAACCTGCGAAGCTGCCATCCGTTCAGTCTTTGACTGTTCGTCACCGATGCAGGAAAGAACGGAATAACGGACAGTTCTGTATCCGGAGAACAGTTTTTCTATTTTGCAGATATGCCTCTCATCGGTCTCATGAGGGACCAGAACCAATTTAGCGGAATCAGCGAACGGGCGGAAGGCTTCCGCCAATATCGTCTCATCACCCTCCCAGGTACTTCCGGCGACTATAGTAGTCGAGCCCTCAGAAAAAGCAGCTACCGTATCATCACCTTCCTGACGTAACTGAAGTATCTCATACACTCTGTCGAACCTCGTATCTCCGAATACATCCACATTGCAGATACCTATTGTCGAAAGAAGTTCCGCCGATGCTTCATTCTGAACGAAAAGTCTGTCAAAGCACCTCAGAGTCTTCCTCATCACGGTTCCATACCAACGGAAGAAAATCTGCCCCGGACGGAAAATCGCACAAGCCACATAAGTGGGGATATTACGCCGCTTCAGTTCATTGAGAAAATTCATCCAGAATTCATACTTGATGAATATGACCTTGGATGGATTTATCATAGAGACGAAACGTCCAGCATCCTTTATGGTATCGAGGGGAAGATAATACACCCAGTCCGCATACTCATAATCCTTTCTCAATTCGTAACCTGAAGGAGAATAGAAAGTCAGAAGAATCTGACAATCCATCTCACTGCGTTTGATTTTTTCTATCAGAGGACGGGCCTGCTCAAACTCGCCGACTGATGAGCAATGAAACCAAACCACAGGCCTGTCGGGATGATAATTGGCAGAGACTTCATCGTACAGATTCTTACGGCCACTGACGAAAAATCTGGCCTTTTGATTGAAAATGGAGGCTATACGGGCGGCCAGAAAATATAAAAACAGTCCTATATGATAAAAAATCTGCACTTTTGATTAATTTTGGGCGCAAATGTAGCCAAAAAGGGAATATGTTCAAATCACTTTTCACCCAAACTGGAAGATATGTGCTTTTTATGGGCAGAGTTTTCAGACGTCCTGAGAAGTGGAGAATGTTTGCCAGACAGTTCATAAACGAATCGGACAAACTCATCATCGACTCCATCCCCCTCATCGCACTAATCTCTATATTCATAGGAGCTGTTCTGGTCATTCAGACCGCCGGCAATATGAAATCCCCGTTCATTCCGAAAATGTACGTAGGATATATGACGAGGGAATCTCTCGTTCTGGAATTCAGTTCGACTATGGTCTGCCTGATTCTGGCCGGAAAAATGGGTTCCAATATTTCCTCTGAAATAGGGACCATGAGAATCACCGAACAGATAGACGCTATGGAAATGATGGGAGTGAATTCCGCCAATTTCCTCATCCTCCCGAAACTGCTTTCCTGCACACTCCTGACACCCTTATTGATGTTGATGAGTTTCATATTGGGAATCATCGGCGGATATATCACCGTAGTATTGACGGAAGTCATCAACATCGCCGACTATATCACCGGTATCCGATATTGGTTCATAGGCTTCTATATCACATACAGCTGCATCAAGACCGCGGTCTTCGGCTTCATCATCGCCTCCATCTCTTCATTTTTCGGATATTATGCGACAGGAGGCTCGCTCGGGGTAGGTCGCAGCAGTACGAGGGCCATCGTCATCAGCAGTGCGCTTATTCTTATTTTTGACCTTATCCTTACAAAACTGCTTCTATGATAAGGATTGACCACATCAGCAAATCTTTTGGAGACAAGCTTGTCCTCGATGATATTTCGACCACTTTCGAACGAGGCAAATGTTCCCTTATAATAGGTTCCAGCGGTTCGGGCAAGACCGTGATGCTCAAATCCATAATAGGCCTCCACGAGCCGGATTCCGGTGAAGTGTGGTTCGATGACGTACTGTTCAATTCGGCCGACGAAAATTCCAGGAAACGGATACGATCACAAATAGGAATGCTTTTTCAGGGCAGTGCTCTGTTCGATTTCGCTACGGCAGAGCAGAATGTAATGTTTCCTCTGGACTTTTTTACCGATATGAGTTACGAAGAAAAACTGGACCGTGTCAATTTCTGCCTACAGAGGGTCGCTTTGGAAAACGTTAACCACAAATATCCTTCCGAACTCTCAGGCGGAATGCAGAAACGCGTAGGCATCGCCAGAGCCATAGCGCTCAATCCCGGATATCTGTTCTGCGATGAGCCCAATTCCGGACTGGACCCGCTTACCTCCATTCATATCGACAGGCTCATTCAGGAAATTACCTGCGAGTATGACATAACCACTGTCATAAACACACACGATATGAATTCCGTATTGGAAATCGGAGATAAAATCACCTTCATCTATCAGGGACAGAAAAAATGGGAGGGTTCCCGCGACGAAATTTTCGACTCGGACTGCCAGAATCTGAATGATTTCGTATTCGCGTCAAAAATGGCCAGACAACTGAAAGAACGGCAGAAATAGAGTCATCAAATTTAAGGCTTCTGAGTCACAAATGGAATCTGAATCCAAGATTCAGATTCAACTGCCAGCGCTGCTCTTCACGGATGGAATATGGCTGCGCACAATTGAAAAAGTAATTGAGGCGAGGGTCAATGTAAACACCCATAAAATCCAGGAATCTGTATTCCAAACCCATTCCGATGTTCGCAGACCACTGTACGCCGGGAACAGACTCGGACTGTCTCGAAACTTTACCATTGATATCGACGAATCGGTATTTCAACTGAAGTCCTTTTTCTACCTCACCGCCCACCGAGGCATAGAAAAAGAGTTTGTCGCTTGTGAGGATGTTCATATACAGTGAAAATGGAATACCGATATACTGAAGACCCTGGGTAACGGAAGCCTGCTCATTCCCGGACCCGTACTTTCCAAGATAGGTTTTGCTCACCAAAGCCTGATATGAACTCCGCATATAAGTGTAATCCACCCCTAGACCGATACCCATACGATGCTGCCCGAGAGAATTTTTCTTCCCGAACCCATACTGCAGTTCCACTCCGGCGGACAGAGGAATGGAATGATTCGGGGAAGAGCCGGCCAGAGGCTTGACATTCGATATATCACTCCCGCCAGTTCCTCCTGACATACTTCTGCTCACGAAATTAACGTTACCTGTTCCGTATATCGTATAAAAATCAGAAGACACGGCGATGGATATATCTCTCCGCGCATATTCGGAATCCTCCTCAGAGAAAGCCAGCATATCCTGAATATCACAGATTTCAACAGTTTCAGGCGTTTCAGGCGTTTCAGGCGTTTCAGCAGTCTCAGGAATCTCAGGCGTTTCAACAGTCTCTGGCGTTTCAACAGTCTCAGGCGTTTCAGGAATCTCAGCAGTCTTGACGTCTTCCGCCGCTTTGTCAGGTCCCGCATCCATATCATCCGACGCACCGGAGACAATCTCCAGATTTCTCTCCTCCTGCATCAGAGCCGTTTCAGAAAACTGTTCCGTTTCCACGACACTTACAATGTCCGAATTTTTCCCGCGTGGCAGGAACAATGCCAGAGCCAGCACAGCAGCCGCCGAGGTTAAAATCACGATTCTGCGCCACAATATGATACGGTGCCTTCTCGCCAAACGCTTTTCTATCCCTCCCCACACATCGGGTACCTTCGTCGGTTCCGCTTCCAAAGACAGACGCCTTATGGTTTCATCAAACTTTTTATCTTCGATAGATGACTTCATTTTCTTTCTTTTTCCAAATTCAACAAATGCTCTTTCAGCCATACCCTCGCCCTGCTCAACTGCGACCTTGATGCGCCTTCGGCAATGCCGAGCTTCTGCGCGATTTCCTGATGGGAAAAGCCTTCCACCACCCTGAGGTTGAAGACTGTTCTGAACCCTGCCGGCATAGATGATATCAAGTTCATCAAATCCTCCGCATTAAGATTGTCAAGAACATCATCCTGAAAAGGAACATTCGTTTTCATTTCCGATATGTCATCAGCATTTTTCAAGACGTCATTCTTCCTCAAACGCATAAGGGCCTGATTGACGAAAACCTTTCTCATCCATCCCTCCAGGGAGCCTTCCCCACTATAGCTTCCAAGCTTACCGAACACAGTCACAAAACCATCCTGAAGAACGTCAGCAGCGGCATCCCGGTCTCCGATATACCTGCAGCACACCGAATACATACGGGATACATATCTCTCGTACAATAGCCTTTGGGCTTTCCTGTCGTTGGAAAGACAAGCCCTGACAAGTTCGGTTTCAGTATTATAGTTTTGCTCTGCCATCCGGCATTACGTATTAATGGATGCAAAATTACGAAGAAATGCTGCATAATCGTGGTAATTTATGTACTTTTGCGTACAATAGAAACAAATGAGACTCAGTTACCAAAGAACACTCAGCATCGTCACGGCAGTTATTCTGTATGTCTGCCTCCCTTTCCAAACACTCGGACAGATTTCCCCGGAAAGCAGACTGACCGAAGTTTCCCTGACGGCTGAAGATTACATTCTGGAAGCAGCCAGGTCCTATTCCGATGCCGACATCGAACGTGCCGAATCCCTGTTCCGACAGGCCGTTTCAAAATATCCCGACATGGACGCGGCCTGGTATTATCTCGGTCTGATAAATCAGACGAAGGGCGACAATAAAACGGCGGAAGAGTTCTTCTCGAAAGCGGCATCCCTCGATTCAACAAACTTCTGGTATCTGGCATCCCTTGCCGGTCTGTATCTGAATTCCAACGATGAGGCCAAAATCATCACCACCTGCCAGACTATCCACGACCGCTTCCCCAGAAAAACGACTCCCCAGATACATATGATTCTTGGTGACTACCGGAAGTCATCGGGGCAGGACTCCCTCGCCCTGATACATTATGAAGACGCCCTACGTATCAACTCCTCATATACGCCGGCACATTTCTCCATAGCCGAGATATATCGGGGACAAGGCAATTATTTCCTTTATTTCAGGCATATGGAACCGTTTCTTAAAGACGGCAACATCAATTCGTCCTTCAAGTCCGAATATCTGAATAAAGTCGTCCTGACACCCCAGTTCGTCGGAGCATTCAAACCGCAGGTCGATTCGATGATTCTCTCCATCCGTCAGGCGCATCCAAGGGACTCTGCCGCCATAGGGACCGCCGCTTCGTATTATATGCGCTCCGACCGCAGGGATGAGGCACTCGAACTGTACCGGAAGAATTCAAGACTATACCCGGATGCTCACGACATATGTATCGAGTATATTTCAGCCCTATATTATCTGCAGAAGTGGGGGGAACTTGAAGCAGGGGTGCGGGAAATGATGGAAAAGTTTCCGGATGACGAAACCTTGAGCGAAGTATTGGCCGTGGCCTTATGGCATCTGAAAGACATTGATGGAGCCATACAGACATACAGAAAACAATTGAAGAAAACCGATAATCCCTCCATCCGACTCTCCTGCTGTACGGCACTCGGAGATTTGTATCAGGAAACCGATGAACTGAAGAAGGCGGAATTCTATTATAGAAAAGGACTGACCATTGACCCTGAATACATACCATTGTTGAACAATTACGCATATTTTCTGGCCAAAATCGGGAAAAATTACGAGACCGGGCTGAAAATGAGCAAGAAAACCATCTTGAACGAACCGGATAATCCCACTTATCTGGATACATACGGATGGCTGCTTTATCTTACCGGAGATTATCAGGAAGCCAAAGCCCAGTTCAAGAGGGCGATGCTCTTCGGGGGCAAGGAGAACGGAGTCATTATGGACCACTACGCAGACGTATTGTGGGCTCTCAAAGATTACGAGATGGCACTGATTTACTATGAACAGGCGGAAAAACTTGACGCTTCCCTGAACATAGCGGAAAAAATCAAGGCCAAAAAGAAAGAAATCGACAAATGAAGAGCGTGACCTTCAAATACATAACAGTTTTTCTGCTTTCGCTCTGCTGCGTAATGAGCGCATCAGCTCAAGACATATCCACATACAGTGAACTGAAGGACACGTTGGAAAGGGAAATAGAACTCATAAACAGACAACTTTCGAACAATAAGACACAGCAGAAGAATGATTTGAACTCTCTGGCGCTCACACAGAAAAAAATCAAAAACAGAAAACTGCTCATTTCGAAAATGGATGCGCGAATTTCGCTCCTGAAAGAAAATATCACTGCCAAAACTTCCCAGATTCAAAAACTGGACAAGAGACTTGACACTTTGGCCCGACATTACGAGAATCTCGTTTACAACGCATATAAAAACAGGGATACCAGAATATGGTTTATGTACATTCTCTCCAGTGAGAACATCCCACAGGCAGTCAGACGCTGGCAATATTTCAAGAACATTTCATCGGCTCTGAAAGTTCAAGCCGAAGAAATCACCTCCACCAGAGCCTCTCTAGACAAGGAGAGAAAAGTGCTGGACGAGATAGCAAGAACTGCCGATGCGGAGCAGAAACTGCGACAGAAAGAATTCGACCGCCTGTCCACGGAAGAAACGGCTCTGACAAATTCTCTGCAAAACTTATCCAGTCAAGAGAAAAAAATCAAAAAGCAACTCGCTGACAAGCGCAAGGAAATGGAACGGATCAATCGGGAAATCGAGGTTCTCATAGCTAAAGCCGTAAAAGCCCAGCAGCAGGCCAAAGATGAAATTTCATCCGAAGATTTCACGAATCTGTCTGAAAAATTCGCCTCCAGCAAGGGGCTTCTCCCCCGTCCTGTCGTCAACGGTGTTATCGTGGAACCATACGGACAGTCGAATCACCCCGTTTTCAAGAACGTAAAACTTCCTTTCAATAATGGAATTAATATTTCTACAGACAACGAGGCCGCGGCCGTGTCCGTTTTCAACGGAATCGTAAAACAAATAACCGTCATACCCGGATATAACCAATGCGTACTCGTACAGCACGGCCAGTATTACACTTTTTACTGCAAATTGAAAAAAACGTCCGTCAAAGCCGGTCAAAAAGTTTCACAAGGACAGGAAATCGGAATTATCGAGACGACGCCCGAAGGTAACACCATACTCCATTTTGAACTTTGGTGCGGAACGACCAAGCAGAATCCGGAACAATGGCTCAAGAAATAAGAATATGAAGACTCGAATCGCCGTTTTCATTATATTTCTGCTGACAGGAGCAAATCTCAGTGCCCAGACATACGGCAGCGACAAATATACTGTAGCGGCTTATGCAGATTATGGATACAATTCCAGCTGGAGGAATTTCGGAGGTCTCGATATCCGCGGATTTTTTCCGCTGTCAGACCATTTCGAGATGATGGCAAATACGGAGATACTGAGTTCAGGAGTTTTTGCGGCATCGCTCACTGCCCGGCCGAGATTCAAACTGCGGGTGGGAGAAATCTTCATAGATGCGTCTACCCTCTGCAGAGACCTTTTCAAATACAAAGTGACGGAACTCGTCCTTGCGGCAAGCGCAGGCTACCGTATGGATTATATCAGTGCCCAAATCGGCCTGTCATACAGAGGAATATTCGACAGCTCGAAGGCATCGGGTGGAAACTACGTAGGGGAAACTCCTTTGAATCTTGTTTACCGCGCCGCCTTCCGCGTCAGACCTGTAAAATGCCGATGGAATGTGGGAGGAGGCATCTCCAATTTTGATGAATACGAGTACGAACGTATGTGGCAGCCGATGTTCTTTATCGACGGACATTTCGATTTGAATGAAAAGTTAAGCCTGCTGGCCTGCATCAAGTTCAAGCAGGCGGGAATGTTTCACCAGATAGTTTCATTTTATGGAATCGAGACGAAGGCAGGTGTCAGTTATAAATTCTAAACTGTATGAAAAAGTGTTTCAACATATTGGTCATCGCCTTTTGTATAATATCCTGTGACAAATATTATTTTGCGGGAATGATAGCTCCCTCCGGTGCGGATGCCGATGAGAGATTCGGACAGTCGATGGAGTATAATGACGCCCACCCCATTCCGGCCATACACACGAATTCCGATGATTACAGAGTCTATGTAATGACGGACTGCCATCTTGAGGGCGAAACTCAGCATCTTGATAAGTTCGTAAACATCTTCATTCAAGATGAAGGCACCGTGCCATTCGCACTCTGCCTTGGTGATTTGGTGAACGGGGATAAGCCATTCGACACCTTCGTTTCCCATACCGCAGCGATTCAGGAAGCAGGACGCAGGATGTTCCTCACTATCGGCAATCACGACCTTTACTGGGGCAGATGGAAAGATTTCCGGAAAAGTTTCGGTTCCTCGACATACCGATTTGAAGTCATTACGCCTTCGGCAAGGGATATTTTCATCTGTATCGATTCGGGCGGAGGCACGCTCGGAACCCGACAGCGCGAATGGCTGGAAGAAACTCTCAAATCCGTATGCGGCGAATGCAGGAACATAGTGGTTTTCACCCATACCCATTTCTTTATGAAAGATATGTCGCAGGGGACTACCAGTAATTTCCCCTTGGAGGAAAGTTATGATTTAACTGAACTGTTCCGGAGATATGAAGTGAATCTCGTTTTGTCCGGACACGACCATCACCGGGAACAGATGACATTCAAAGGGGTGGAATACATTATCGTCGATGCTTTGGAATACGGACAGAAAGATGCCGGCTATGCTGTTTTGTCTATGGGTGACAAGAACAGGACAGAATTTCTTCCTATAAACTGAGAACGGCAGCTGAATCAGTCAAGGACAGTTTTCAGGAACGGTCCGGTCACTGAACGCGAATCGAGAGCCACCTGTTCCGGTGTTCCCTGTGACACTATCATTCCCCCGGCAGAACCGCCTTTGGGTCCCATATCGAAAAGATAATCGACGGATTTTAAAACATCCAGGTTATGCTCTATAATTATGACAGTATTACCTTGGTTCACAAGCCTCTGCAAGACTCCCATCAAAATTCTGATATCCTCCGAATGGAGACCTGTAGTGGGTTCGTCAAGGAGATACAGTGAACGACCCGTGCTGCGTCGTGAGAGTTCCGTGGCAAGTTTGACACGCTGGTTTTCACCTCCGCTGAGAGTATTGGATGCCTGTCCAAGTCTGACGTATCCAAGCCCCACTTCTTCCAGAGTTTTGATTTTATTGTATATCGACGGAATGGCGGAAAAGAAATCCACTGCCTGTGAAATGGTCATATCCAGAACATCGCTTATGCTTTTTCCCTTATATTTTACAGCCAGTATATCCGGTTTAAAGCGTTTTCCGTTGCACTCCTTACATCTTACGTTGACCGATGGAAGAAAATTCATTTCTATGACTTCCACTCCGGCTCCCTTACACACCTCACACCTTCCTCCTTTGACGTTAAATGAGAATTTACCGGCATCGAAACCTCTGATTTTAGCATCCGGAGTACTTTCGAAAAGTTTGCGGATATCTCCGAAGACATTTGTATAAGTGGCCGGATTACTCCTTGGAGAACGACCGATGGGAGACTGGTCCACCTCGATGAGTTTATCGATGCCTTCGATACCTTCAATCTCACGATATGGGAGAGGAGTGAAGAGAGAATGGTAGAATTTATTGCTCAGCACCGGCATAAGGGTATCCAGAATAAGTGATGACTTCCCGCTCCCGCTGACTCCGGCTACGCCAACCAGACACCCGAGCGGAATCGATATGTCCACGTTCTTGAGATTATTGCCGCAGGCTCCCTTCAACTTGAGGAACAATCCGTTTCCGGGACGACGCAGCTGCGGAACTTCAATCTCCCTTCTATGTGAAATATATAGAGCCGTCATAGAGTCCGGCACCTTGCCATTTTCGGGAAATACGGCCTCCTTGAGAGACTGAGGCAGTTCAGTATCAATTCCTTCGAGAAGGGTCGGAGGTCCGCTGAAGAGCAGTTCACCACCCTTTTCCCCCGCACCGGGGCCGAGGTCCACCACCCAGTCGGATTCCCGCATCATCTCCTCGTCGTGCTCGAC
>JAZUEO010000092.1:0-10054 GCA_045640205.1 Candidatus Coprenecus sp.
CTTGTTCTTCATTATTTCAATCAACTTTCGCGCTTCCTACCACCAAGCGGTAGCGAAACGGGCTGCAAAGGTAATCCCTTTTTTCCTTTCTGCAAATTTTTTTCAACTTTTTTCAAAATCATTGCACAATACGCGAGTAAAAAACACACGGCATACAGAATTGATTATTTTTGTATGCTGAAATTTAATATACAAAATATAAACAATTGTCCTATGATGACATTATCCAACAGACTGAAAAACTTGTCTCCGTCTGCGACTTTCGCAATGTCGCAGAAAAGTAATGAATTGAAGGAACAAGGCATCGACGTTATCAACCTGTCAGTGGGAGAACCCGACTTCAATACCCCTGACCATATCAAGACAGCCGCGTCATCCGCCATTGACCGGAACTGGTCCAGATATTCACCTGTACCCGGATACCTTGACCTCCGCCAAGCCATCTGCGACAAGCTTGCCAGGGAGAACGGACTGAGTTTCGAAGCTTCGCAAATCGTAGTATCCAACGGAGCGAAACAAGCCATTACGAATACCGTACTCACGCTTGTGAATCCGGGAGACGAAGTAATCATACCCGCCCCGTATTGGGTGAGTTACCCTCAGATGGTCCGCCTTGCCGAAGGCACTCCCGTATTCATTCCGGCCACGATCGAGCAGGATTTCAAGATAAGCGCCCAGCAGCTTGAAAATGCCATCACACCACGCACCAAACTGCTCATCCTGTGCTCACCCTGTAATCCCACCGGTTCAGTCTATAACGAAGAAGATCTTCGTGCGATAGCCGAAGTGATACTCCGGCATGAAAACCTTTATGTCATCTCCGATGAAATATACGAACACATCAATTATATAGGAACACCTGTCTCACTTGGAACCTTCCCGGGAATGAAGGACAGAACCATAGTCATCAACGGCGTTTCCAAGGCTTATGCCATGACAGGATGGCGCATCGGATTCAGCGCTTCTCCACTCTGGATAGCGAAAGGCATCAATATGCTTCAGGGACAATACTCCAGCGGTCCGTGTTCCGTCAGCCAGAAAGCGGCCCTCGCTGCATGGTCTGAAAATCAGGACTGCGTCGAAGAGATGAGGAAAGTATTCCAGAGAAGGAGAGACTTAATCGTGAACCTGACCAAGGAGATACCCGGACTCGAAGTCAATGTCCCCGAAGGAGCGTTTTACCTCTTCCCGAAATGTTCATCCTTCTTCGGAAAGAGTGACGGAACCAGAACCGTGAACAATTCCACGGATTTGGCCATGTACCTTCTTGAAGTCGGACACGTAGCCACTGTGGGAGGTGATGCATTCGGCTCCCCGGAATGTTTCAGAATGTCTTATGCCACTTCAGACGAGAACATCGTAGAGGCCATGAAACGAATAAAGGATACTCTTGCCAGACTAAAATAGTTACTCATTTTTCTTTCAGATAAGGCAGCAGTTCCTTTGTGAAGATATCCCCACGTACTATCCGGTAGTGGGGATTATATTTTTCATTGAATGACCTGCTGTGATGAACGGCATACTGTCCCTCATTCAAAAGGGAATCTATCCGCTCTTTATCCGTAGAATAATTTTCCAAATCCAGATTCATTTCATCTATCACAGACACAATTCCCACCCAGGATGAGCACCATCGCTCGATTTGCTCATCGGAGACCTCGCAGACACCGCTGACAAAGGCATCAAAGAGTTGATTCCGCGTCAGAAAGGCTTTTTGAACACAAACCAGATGCACCCTGTAATAAGGAGCATCGGCTCCTATGGGTTCATACAGCACCTCAGACTCATCGGGCAGAGTCAATTCATAATCCAGATAACGTCCCGCCGCAGCCGTATCAGAAAGCATATGACCGGCACCGAACTCTGCCTGAAAGAAAGCTTTGTACAAATCTATCAGCGACAATCCGGGATATAGCCCGACTTGATGCCGCACTGCTTCCCTGATTCTTTCATTTTCTGTCTGACAGGAACCTGCGGTCACAATCATCAGCATCACCGAAACAAAGATGGCGGGCGAAATACATTTCATCCATCCTGCAATGAAAAGGGACGGTATTCCCGTCCCTTTCAATTCAAACTGCCGCAGATTCATTTGTACATAGGACCGAAAGCGGCGCATGCGCGATAGTCCTGACCTTCCTTATCCATCCCGAATGCATTCCATGCCGCAGGACGGAAGATATCTTCCTCCGGAACATTGTGCATCGCCACAGGTATGCGGAGAATGGAACAAAGAGTTATCAGGTCTGCTCCGATATGACCGTAACTGATGGCACCGTGATTGGCACCCCAATTGTTCATAACATCATAAGCACTCTTGAAAGGCCCTTTCCCGGTAAGTCTGGGAGCAAACCATGTGCAAGGCCAAGTGTAATCTGTACGTTTCCAAAGTTTGTCAGACACTTCATCGGGAAGATTCACCGTCCAGCCTTCGGCTATCTGAAGCATGGGGCCAAGACCTTTGACCAGATTCAGACGAATCATCGTCACAGGCATCTCGGCACGGGTAAGGAATCTCGAAGAGAACCCACCGCCACGAAAATAACCGTTGTCTGCGGCACACCACTGTGTAGCGGCCAACATCGTTTTCTGGTCTTCTTCAGTAACTTCCCACCACGGTTTCAAGACTCCGTTTCCATTTTCATCCTTGCATTCTCCACAGAAATCAAGGCAGGATGCGCCCGAATTTATAAGATGCAGGAAACCGTCCGATTCTTTCGCAACACCTTCAAGTTCATAGCCGGTAGCACGTTTGACAGCATCCGGGCTCCAATAAGTGCGGACATCCGAAAACATCTGCGCCCTTCCGGTGAGAAGTTTCATGAACATCATACCCAGTCCGTTCAAAACGTCATTCTCGGTGGCCAGGACGTAAGGTTCACGAGCCCCGGTCCAGTCGAAAGAGCTGTTGAGCAAAGCCTCCGAATAATCTGCGTTGGGATAAAAATCGGTCCACTGACGCTGTCCCTGGAAACCGGCGGCGATGGCATTATGTCCAACCATCTCCTCCTCACGACCCTTGGGAAGATTTTTGTTTCCACACATAAGGTCCTTGATGATAACCATCATCTTCACGGTGAATTCCCAATCTTTTTCTTTCTGCTCCGGAGATTTTTTTATAAAGTCGGGATTCTTGTCAAATCCTTCCTTGCAGTACTTTTTGGTCCAAGCGAGAGCTTTTTCAAACTCTTTCTCGTCATAGATATTCTCCGTCATTCTTCTGATAATCTCGACTTCATCGACAGATTCCACGCGCATTCCAAGATATTCTTCGATGAATGCCGAGTCTATGATAGAGCCACCGATACCCATACAGATGGAACCTATCTGAAGATAAGATTTACCACGCATCGAAGCTGCTGCCACCGCAGCCCTCCCGAAGCGAAGCAGTTTTTCCTTCACGTCAGCGGGGATTTCAGTACAGTCGGCGTCCTGAACGTCACGTCCATAGATTCCAAATGCAGGACGACCTTTCTGAGCGTGAGTGGCAAGAACAGATGCAAGATACACGGCACCGGGGCGTTCGGTACCATTGAACCCCCAGACACCCTTGATGGTCATAGGATCCAGGTCCATAGTTTCCGAACCATAACACCAGCAGGGTGTAACAGTCAGCGTAATATCAACCCCTGCTTTCTTGAATTTGTCGGCACAAGCGGCGGTTTCACCGACACGACCGATGGTGGTATCTGCGATGATAACCTTGACATGTTCGCCATTTGAGTAAAAGAGATTCTCTTCGAAAAGTTTGGCGGCAGACCTGGCCATATTCATAGTCTGCTCTTCAAGCGATTCTCTGACTTTCAAAGCACCGCGGCGTCCATCTATGACGGGACGGATACCAATAACGGGATAAGACCCTACTGTTCTGTTTTCTGACATCTGATTAATAGCTTTATAGAATATTGTAAATCTGTATTTCCTTATTTATACGTATATAGCAGCTCATTGACAAGACCATACTATAGACAAATATAGAAATAATTTACAAAAGATGACCAACTTGCACTGTTTTTTGCTCAACTGGAACATATGAACACGTCCGGACACGGATTTTTTGTCATTCAGATAAAAATATTTACTTTTGTAAAGTTTTGTGGTTATATTATCATTTCAATATGAAAGCATTTTTCAGACTTTCTCTTACAGTTATTTCCATCATAATCATTTTGGCTCTGGCATCCTGCGCCAAGCAGGAGCAGACAGAACAGGCCGCAGGTAATGAAAAAATTTTCACCGCTGTCATAGAACAAGGTTTCACCAAGACTACCATTACCGAAGCCAACAAGATTTACTGGCAGAGAAATGATGAGGTAATCATAAACGGCGCAGAGTACTACGCCATCCCCAAGAACCCAGCCAGCAGGGCAGTGTTCCAGCATATGAGCGGCCCCGTCCCGGCCACTGGCCCTTACACCGCCATTTATCCGGCAAGTCTCTACAATCCCGAGACCAGTGGCTACGAACTCCCTGCCGTTACCACTTACCAGGAAGACAGGTCGGACACTCCGATGTTCGCCGAAAGCGACACCGAGGAACTCTCATTCAAGAATATCTGCGGCGTGCTGCATCTCGTCCTTACGGGAGCGGACAAGGTGAGGACTATCCGTGTTTCCGCCCAAGAGAACATCTGCGGCCCATTCGAAATAAACGATGAGGGTGCAGCAGTCCCTATGGGGGGGGGTAATAATGAATTCAATACTTTCACCATTGACTGTGGAACAGACGGGATACAACTCAGCAGCACACCTAAAGATTTCTTCATCCCCATTCCCGCTCAAGAATATGCTGCAGGTCTGACCATCTCCGTCACCAGCCCTAATCCGCTTAAACACCCCTTCGTAAAGACCACTAATCCTAATCTTCCCATCGACAGAAATACCCTTTACACTTTGACGTGGGAGGTACAGATGGAAATTTCCCCAGAAGTTAAAATGCTCTTCGGGAAAACGGATAAAAAATGGATATGGCAGTCATCTTCTGACGCCTATACGTGTTGGGGCAATGGCGGCAATGCAGGTAACGGCTCTGCCTTTACCGCCAATACGGTTGACGGGCATTGGTGGGGAGTCAATACCCCGGAAGAACTGATGGGCCAACTCAATCATGCCAAGGGACATGAGGCCATAGGTGTAGCCGCAGCATCGCCCGACGCATATATGATATTTGACAGTGAGGGACAAATCACATCCTATGCCGCTGACGGGACACAAATCGCAAAGAGCACTTACTCCATAATCAATTATGACCCTACGCGCGAGTCCAACAGCGGTTGGGAACTCGGAAAATTGGTCACAGCCGAGCCCGCCGTCCTCTTTCCGTTCTCAATCAACGAGGAAGGGAAAATGGTTACAGAGTTCGACATTATGTATCTCGACCCCAACTATATGACACTTGTTTATACCAAAGGAAACGGAGCAGGAAGCTGGGGAGAAATCACTCACTGGATGTTCAAGAGCGCAGAAGACTTCGAAAGTGCCCTCACCGGGAACGGGACTCGCAGATGGAGTTGGCCAAATGATGGATATTATTGTTGGGGCAATGCCGGCAATTCAGGACAGGGTGCATTATTTGGTCCGACTGTTGTGGACGGCATTTGGTGGGGAGTTTCCGATGCATCCGAACTTATGGACCAGCTCGCCCACGCAGGAGGCACTGCCACAGGAGCAGAAGACAATGACGCGTATATGGTATTCACCACTGACGGTAAAATCTCTTCCTACACAGCAGATGGTTCACTCATCGCCACCAGCACCTACGAAATAAAGGACTGGGACCCTACCCGCGTCTCCAGCGGCGGTTGGGAACTCGGAAAACTGGTCACAGCCCAGCCCGCCGTTCTCTTTCCGTTCTCAATCAACGAGGGAGGGGTATCCGTTACCGAGTTCGACATTATGTATCTCGACGGTGACAATATAACGCTCGTTTATACCAAAGGCAACGGAGCCGGAAACTGGGGAGAAATCACATATTGGAGATTCAAACCAAAGAACTGAGAATCTTTTCAGTCGAATATTTCAGGCTCAAATTTCAGAAGCCGACCCGTCGCTTCTGCATCATAAGGTGCGGGATTCTTTCCCAAATCAGGAATGTTGTAGGATTTTAGTATCCGCTCATAATGGAAGGGGTCTCTCTGGGGCAGAAGGAACGGCCTTGAGCATACACCGTTTTCATCGATACGACATATTAACGGCTTGCCGTATTGTCCGTCTTCCCGTTTGGAGGCGAACACGAACCATCTGGAATTCGAGGACCAGCTATGGTATGTGTCCGAAACGTCTGAATTGACTCCCGTCATAGGTATTTCCTGTCCGCTGCGCAAGTCCATCAGACAAAGGTCACACTCCCTGTGCCATATCGGGAAAGTGCCGTAATCAGCTTTGGTGAAGAGCAGCCATTTGCCATCGGGTGAGGCCTTCGGATGGCACGCGGATGCGTTATTGATTTCGGCATCCCAGTCACAATCATTATGACAGCCGCCATAATCGGGTATATTGTTTTACTTTTTCTCATTTGTAACAAGTTTGGCGAACTTGAAATAGTACCAATATGTGTAGCGGTATTTGTCAAGTCGGCGGTCGCGATGGTCTCCTCTTGTTTCATATATTGAGGTGAAGTCCTCGAATTCCCTAAAAGTCAGTTCCAAAACCTTTTCCCAATTCCCACGCTCCGCTTCCAGGCACATACCTGCCCGTTTTTCGGCTTCAGCGCTTGGTCTTCCCTGCTGACTGCGCATCTGGGAAAGGCTTAGGGCTGTGTCCCGGCTATCTTGAGACTGTCCCTTACATCGGAGAAGGCTTCTCTGTAAACTCCTGCTGTCTTGAAATCAACCTTTTCCTTGGTGAAATCAGGAACGTTGAAGGTGAACAATGTTCCGTGGTAGTATTTCAGGGGATTGCGCTGTGGCAATACAAACGGTTTGGAGGCATTTCCTTCCCCGTCGATGCAGCAGAAATATATCTGGCTGTACAGAGTATCGTCCCTTCGGCTAGAAAAGAGGACCCAGTGGGAATCGCTGCTCCAGTTATGGAAACTTTCATCGAATTCCGAATTCGCCTTTTCCAGTGGATGGCATTCTCCCGTGCCGGCATCCATCAGCCATAGGTCCGCCTCTTTGTGGTTGATAGGGAAATTGCCGAAATCTGACAGTGTGTACAATACCCATTTCCCATCGAAGGAAGGTCTGGGGAACGTGACGCTTTTCCCTGCGGCAAAGGCATCGATGAGGGTGTCAGCCTTTTCTCCAATTTTCCCCGTCTCAGGGTCAAAGGATACAGAGCAGAGATTGTAATGGACATCTTCAACATTCTGGGGGACGTCCGTCACCGGAGCGGAACAATAGTACAGGGTTCTCCCATCGGGAGAGAAGGCGGGATATGTTTCAAAGTCTTCCGTCATCAACAATGGGGCAAGAATCATTTCATTGCTCTTGACATCTTGCACCACGACATCAGAGATGTCATCATACACCTCGATATATCTTTCATTGTTTCCTGTCCAGAACAGTTGGTGAATGTGGTTGGTGGAGTGGGCGATATATTCACCAGAAGGGTGCCAGTAAGAATATACCGCATTGCTGACAGTGCTGTCCGTTTTAGTCACAAGCCATCTCCGCACACCGTCTGACTGAATCACCGTCGCGCCGTGTTTTCCACGAACGTGGAAAAGATACTGCCCGGATGAAGTCGCGTTTGCCGTATGGCATCCCACACATTGTCCGGGAATGAGATTTCCTTCGATGATGGGACTTTCATCGAAGTTGTGGATATTGCGCTGGTAAATACCTATTTTGCTGAAGGTTTCGTAGCCGGGAGCAAATTTGCGGTAAGTGATTCCATAGTCAGTCAAGGGGTATTCGCTGACATACATCCTGAACTCACGGAATTGAATCCACTGCCCTCCCTTTTTCGCCAACACCTCGAACGACAGCGGAGCGCCTGCATTTTTCTCAAGCAGGGCGTGCCATTCCCCGACATTGAAGCGGGCATATTTTCCCCGGGCGGTAAGTTCCCCTCCACGGCTGCCATATACCTTAACTTTTATTTTGGCATATTCCTCCGGAAGATTGAAATTGAGCGGAGCTATCCCAACCGGAACAGTCACCCCGATATAATCGGGGTAAATCGGAGGCAGTTCGTTTCGGAACACCGCCACCCCCTGTGTGCAACTCAACAGACTAATCGCCGTGAACAGAGTAAGAATCAATCTCTTCATCGTTTTTCTCCAATTTTGTCCATACCTGATAATACCAGGCGGCCATTATGTTGTTCCTGTTATGAAAATATAGTTTGCCCAGCATCTTATCCATCTGCGGGTAAAAGTACAGGTAATCTTCGTCCTGACGGACGGCAAGCAAGTATCGGTACACCGAATCGGATGAGCGTTTGTCATCATTGAAAAGGAATCCTTTCTGCTCTTCGGCCCATTTCCTGTAAAATAGTGTATGAGAGAGAATATCAAGATATTTCGAAGCCACCTCGTACCTACCGTTCACTATCTGACACTGGGCCATACGCATCAATGAACGAGGACTTTTCCGAAGATTGGGAATGGCCTCCTGCGTGTCGAAAGCGTAACGCAGCGCTTCGTTCACCATCCCTATCCGCCAGAAAGCCTCTCCAGTGGATATATTGGATATGTAGTCTCTGACTCTTGGCATAAGCAGGCCTCGGGTGCCATATTGGCGAAAGTCACCGACTCTGTCGTATTGGCCTGTTATAAACAGAGCCAGATTTATGCTTACGCAGCCTATTTCACTTTTCGGCTGGTATTTCTCCGCCCTTTGTATCACTTCATTCCATTTTTCATTCCGTATGAATTGGTCATAGGCCAAAATTTCATAAGTGTCCTTGTCATATTTCTTGAATGATGCCGCATAGGTAGCACCGAAGAATATTATGAATGACACCATACCGATGACAGCTTCACCCTTGACGGTCAGTGGAAGAGTGCGGCATAAAAAGGGAACGGCTATTACTGTGGCCGTAATTATATGCCCGAATACAGGATGGACGAGTGGTAAGGCATAGTAGTTTATACCTAAAATGGTCTGCTGTAAAGGATACTGTGGAAGAATCAGGTATTGCTGAATTAAGACACAGAGCGCTGCCCATAATGCATAGAAAATGGAGCGAAGATTTTTTTCAGTCAGGATTACTTGCAGGACGAATACCCAAGTGACGGGTCCTGTCAGCCACATCAGCGAAGGAATCGCCGCCAAGGCGAGAATACGGGACCTTTTTCTGTTATACAAAATACAGAATGCCAGAACTATTGCTATTGCTACCGGGAAACTCAACGTCACATATATGTCGCCCAGATGGAGGAGTATGAGCAGAGAAGGTATGAAGGACAGGGAATAGGAGATGGCATCCTTTCTGCATCCGGTCAGAAAGTATATTTCGACCTGCAGCAATGTAAGCAGAAGGGCTATAAGGGCGGCCCCCAATGAGGGCATAACATTGAACTGGGTTATGAACTCTGAAATCCAATCCGCAAGCCCACCCGCAACCGATATTCTCTCCAGAAAAAAATCTGCAGTGAACAGAAACAGTTGATTCTGCTCACGAAAACCCAGTGCCTGAGGGAACTTCAGCCACAAAAACAGCCATACCGCGACAAATGATATGGCGCTCAACAGAAAGGTTCTTTTCACGTAGCGAAGTTAGAAAATTAATTGTTACCTTTGTCTCCGTCAAAGGAGAGATGCCGGAGTGGTCGAACGGGGCAGTCTCGGTAGTTTGACAGAATAAATTTTGATTTTTTTGATTGCGTACCGGTCCGAAGTCCCTTGCCCGCAGGCTCCACAGCCTTGTCTACTACAAAGTCAGAAAAAATCGAAAGTCCCCAAATCGCAATCTCAGCGGTCTGGGGACTCGAATTATACTAGCTTCGACAAAATCGAAGTGTCAAAGACAGGAAGGTAATAAAAAAAAGGAACCCCGGCAACCATCGGTCATCGGGGTTCGTAGAGGGCGGCGGTTACCTACTTTCCCACACGGGTTAGTGCAGTATCATCGGCACGAGTGCGTTTAACTTCTCTGTTCGGAATGGG
>JAZUEO010000093.1:0-2897 GCA_045640205.1 Candidatus Coprenecus sp.
GACAGCTATCAAAGGTGCAGCCACACAGGACCATGGCAGTGGAATGTACAGATGAAGGCTGTGGATGAATATCTCCAGCAGGAATGTCTGCAGAAAATAAATACCAAGAGTCGCAGACCCGATACGGCATAACAGCGGGCTCCAACTGAAACCGCTGATCCATGACCAGACAGGTTTTGCAAGGAGGAAAAATGTCATACTCCCCGCCATACCTATTACCAGCCTGTAAATACTCAATCCCAGATTGGAAATATCAACGGCCGGACCGCTATTACTCAAGCCCATATCGATGGTACGTGTCGGCACCATATAAACGGTCATCCTTCCGGACCAGAAAAAAAGCAAAATGGCGAAAACAGGAATGACCAGACAAGTCAGAAGTGTGCGGTGTTCCTCCACCCATTCCATGTGAGAGCCGCAGACCATCCCCAGACAGAACATCGGCAGCATAAAATTCAAATTGACGATTTCCGCCCCGGGCACCAGCAAGATAAGAGTTGATGCCACCGCTGCCGCAGTGATATCACTCTTCACGACAGAACATATAGGGTACATTATCAGGTAACAGAACAATACGCACTTGAGAAACCACACCGAGTTCATGAACCCGGCGAAAGAAAGGTCGCACAAATCGAAAATGGATTCGGTTCCTGTCAGTATCATATATACCACACAAATAGCATAAGCCGTCAGTGAAGGAATACCCAGTTGACGCAGTTTTCCGCCCGCCATCTTCAAAAAAGGTTTCTTAAGCGATGAGTGGAAAAAGAAACCGCAGACGAACATAAAGAGAGGCATATGGAAAGAGTACAGGAATGACCATACAGGATGATCCCAGAAAATGTCCGCAGAAATCTGTTCGGTCGAATGTCCGAGCAGCACGGTGAAAATGGCGAACATTTTCAGGAAATCCAGATATTCAATGCGTTCGGACATAACAGTTATAACATCTGGTACACGGTAACGGAACCGTCGAATTCTTCCATAAGCATAGACATCAGAAGAGAAGTCCGTGAGTCATAATCTACGACCACTTTGGAATACCCCTTCACCGCCTTTCTGGTGGCAGTCACGGTAATGCGTACTGACTTGGCGGTCTTTTCAGCATCAATGGTGCAGCTGTTTCCGGCTGCGAAATCCTGAAGTTTTCCTGCGAATGAAGATATCAAAAGGCTTCCAAGGGACTTCATCGGCTTATTGCGGGATAAATCGAACTTGCTCTCCACTCCATAATTCTTCATCAGAATAAAGCCGTCAGTAACATTGAAATAATCCCCTTGGGGGGTAGAATACGTCATCGACAGAGTTCCTGACGGGTCGAACACCAGTTCTCCTGCCAGATTTTGAGTTTCCATTCCCTTTCTCCTGCGTTCCTCGGTGAATTTTCCCTTGCGGATTCCGGAGTTGGAATTCGCTGATGCTACCCCGCTTATCAAGGATGATGAATCCTGTGCACTGCAAGGGGTAGGCAAAACCAGTGTAAAAATTCCAGCCATAATCATCAAGGCTGAGACTAATATTCTTTTCTTTGACATACCTTTCATTTTAAATGATGTTTCATATATCCGGTCTTCATAGCCAGTCGGAACAGAAGCGGTTCCAGCACGTAGGTAATGAGAAGTGTGGACGCCATTCCGATGACTGTCACCTGTCCTATGGAAAAAATGCACTGATGGGTAGTGAAGAGCATTGATATTATTACCGTAAGCAATACGAATGCGGAGAAGGATATGGCAGCCTTATGGCAGATGAGAAGCCTCGTTCCCATCCCCTTCTCATTATCAAGAAGTCCATCCATCACGAATATGCTGTAATCGACTCCGATGCCGAATATGAATGAGGAAACTATGATATTGAACAGATTGAATTCTATTCCTGAAAAAGCCATTACTCCCTGTACGACGAACCAGCTCAGGAACATCGGCATAAATGCTATTAAAGATATCACGAAATTTCCGAATGAAAGCATAAGCACCAGAAGGACGAAAAGAGACGACACCCCAAGCACTATATTGAAATCCGAATGGATGATTTTGAGCATATCCTCGGTATAATAATAAGGGTCTATCACCACAGAGCCGGGTATTTCCGAGACATAATCATCCACAGTATGGGCATCTTTCTTCTCCATTCTGGCCATTACGAAGACCATCCATCCTCCGTCTGACGACTGCTCCACGATATTGGACATAAACTCTCCGGGAAGAGCCTCCGACTCAGGGAGAGATACCGGTTCGTAGTCCGCCTCTATCAGGGAGTATGCCAAGGATGGAAGCGTGGCGGGAAGCGGCTTCTCACGGGTCGTCCAATACTCCTTCCACTTGTCTATATTGGCCTGCTGCTCAGCTTGCGGAATGAGAATTTCATACATATGCGAACGGTCGTTGACCAGCCCGGTTCCTGTAAGGCTGTCCAATACCGCCGCCACGCCTCTTGCCGACAGAATGGCCTCATCAAGAGTCTCCCCCGTACCGGCATAGTACATCGCGAACTTCCCCCTGTCGAAATGTTCACTGTAATAATTCTTCGAGCGTACGACATCCCTGTCAAGGTGATTGAGATTATTCAAATCGGGATTGAAATGAACCTTCGGGGCATAAAAGAAAGATATTATTATGCCTGCGGCAACAATTATGACCAATGGCAGGCAACGTTCGAAGCGGATGGAATTGAAACTGTCGACCAGTCGGAATGCCATTCGGGACCTTTTGTTTCTTCCGGGGTTGAAGAAATGCGGAAGATATACCAATGCGAAAAAGGCCGTTCCGAGAAGCGCGAATGATGCGAACAAGCCGAAATCCCTGAGAAGGTCGCTGGTCGTGAACAGAAGTCCGGCGAATGCACCTACAGTAGTGAGACATCCCAGACACACAGGACGGGACTGCTCACGTATCACG
>JAZUEO010000094.1:0-6838 GCA_045640205.1 Candidatus Coprenecus sp.
TGGCTACGATCCGACTTGGGAGTCGTGACATACAAAATATGGGTTTTTGGCGCCTTCGGCTGTCATTCCGTCTATTCTTTGTTTGAAATGATGGAATTCTTCCGTCTTTGAAAATTCGCTGATGGGAACCCTTTTTATCTGACGGGAAGCATCCGCTCCCTGCGAGGTTCCGTACATCAGTTTTTGAATGAGCGATGTGGCGTCATTGACGGTGGTGAGACTGCTGTAAGATTCGGCCGGAATCATAATGCTGAATGTCTCTTCAGCCTTGGATACTATGGAAAGTACCTGAAGGGAGTCACCTCCCATATCTTCGACGAAATTCGAATCAGGGTCTATTTCTGTTTCTGACCGGTTCAGAATCTGGGAGTATATCTGATAGACTTTCCGGCGGATTTCATCTGATTCACGGTCACGTACGGCGGAATTCCGCTCAGATACGATTTTCTTCGCCGCTTTTCTGGAGAGATTCAGTTCGTTGAGGGGAATGGCGGATGCTTCAATCATATCCTTGAGATCCACTCTTTTGACTTTGAAACTATTGGTCATCGGCAGTTTTACGCCGGAAAGGACCGCCCTTGTGAGTCGCTTGTGAACGGGAAGAAGTCTGTTTATGCGGATAATCTGGTCTTCAAGTCCTTTAAGGAATTCAGGGTCGGAGAAATTCCTGCCGGCAAACATAGCCAATGTAATGTCTTCGTAGCGAGTCCCTTTCTTTCTGGTACCGAGGACGGTGAATTGTTCAACGCCTCGGAGTGTGGCGAAAAGGTCTTCAAGCTCGTCGGGATAGACATTCTCGCCGGATTCATTCACTATGACATCCTTCAGACGGCCGATAATGAAATTCCTTTTGAAGAGTCTTTCCATCTTGATGATGTCCCCTGAAGTGAACCATCCGTCCCGGTCAAGGTCGGGAGGGAGAAGTTCTCCGTTGAGAAATCTTCCATCGTGCAGTCCTTTCCCGCGTATCTGGAGTTCGCCTTTTCTTCTGAAGCCTCCGTTCTTGATGCGGAATTCAGTGTAAAGCATCGGGGTTCCGATACTTCCGCGGAGCCTGTTGTTAAGACGGTAACTGGTTTCGAAACTGTTTATGGCAGTTTCTGTCATTCCGAATCCGCAAATGGTAAAATAACCAAGCGCATTGAGATGACGGAGACTGCGTCTGTCGGTGCGGCTTCCTCCGAGGACGATGCTCTTGATGTCTGTTCCAAGCAGGTTCTCCTGAATCTGACGGAACATCAGTTTTGCGAGAGCCAGACCGGTTCTGGGAAGAATAGCCTGAATGGCGAGACTGATGTATTCCATTATCTCCACGGCCAGACTCTTGGCCTTTCCCTGCTTGTAGAGTTCCGCTTTAAGTCCTCTGCAAAGGCTGTTCGCCAGAAGCGGGACACTGACTATCTGAGTTACGTGGCATTTCTTGCAGGTATTCATTATCGTCTGTGGAGACCTGTCTTTCAGATATACCATCGTATCACCGAGGAAATGACTCCAGATGAAGATGGCGGAGAATCCGAGAATATGGTGGAACGGGAGGAATGCCAGAGTGTTGAAGCATTTGTTGTCGATGAGGCGCTTGTTCTGTTTGAGAATCTTTCTTGAAAACAGCGCCAGATAACAGATGGTCTCTTCCTTGTAAACGAATATTCTGCTTTCGGATGTAGTCCCACTCGTGCAGAGAGCTATGTCGTGTCCCCATATCGGAGTATAATCCGAGACAATGGGGGATGATGCCATTTCTGCGGCCGTCGTCTGAATGCAGTCGATGTTCCTGCGTGAGGCTGATACCAGCATCGTGCAGTCGGTCTGTTTCATCAATCCGGCCAGTTTGGTATCAGAAGCCGAAGCATCGACGGTGAGAATATCGTGACCGGAACGCAGGAGACCCCAGCAGATGGGAAACCATTCCTTGCAGGAATCCAGACAGATACAGACTCTTCCGAAGGTGCCGAAAATTCCGGTGAATGCAGCGGCGTAATTGTCGGCGAGTTGTTTTTGTTCCGAATATGTAAGATAATGAACACTATCCCCTTCAAGCCAGGCAGCAGCCTTGATATCAGAACGGGAGCAGATGATTTCGAACAGATTGGCGAAAGTTTTGTCCTTTTCGAGTAAAGCGCAGTCACGCAATAGATCGTATTTGTATGTGTTGGACTCTTTCATCGGTTTGGTTTAGGTTATGGTTGTTTTTATTTTATGGCTTCACAAATATCATCGAGCGGCACTTCTTCCTGTACTCCGGTGGCAAGTTCCTTGACGTTCGCAACACCTCTGGCGAGTTCGTCGCTTCCTGCGATAATCAGGAAACGGACTCCTTTCTTGTCCGCGTATTCGAACTGCTTGCGCAGTTTGGACGCATCGGGGTAAATCTCAACGCTGTGACCTGCCCGGCGGAGTGACATTGCCGCAGGCAATATGCTTTTCATCTCATCGGCGCCCATATTAGCGAAGAGTACTTCGGTGCCGCGGATGGCGTCTTTGGGGAATTTGTCCATTCCGAGAAGGACGTCGTATATGCGGTCGGCTCCGAATGAAATACCCACTCCGGACATACCGGGAAGTCCGAAAATGCCGGTCAGATCATCGTAGCGGCCACCTCCGCAAATGCTTCCGATAGCGAAGTCCCTGGCCTTGACTTCAAAAATGGCGCCGGTATAGTAATTCAGACCCCGGGCGAGCGAGAGGTCGATTTCCACTTCCTGACGTATGCCCGCGGTCTTGATGAGGCTGAAGAGTTCTTCGAGTTCATCAAGTCCCTTGCGTCCGATTTCGGATGAGGCAAGGGTGGAACGCATCGAGGCTATTTTCTCCGCAGCGCTTCCGTGCAATGTGAGTGCCGGTTCCAGAATCGCGATTCCGGCATCGTCTATTCCCCTCTCGCGGAGTTCATCCTTGACGGCATCGAATCCTATTTTCTCTATTTTGTCTATGGCGACGGTGATGTCGATCATTTTGTCCGGATGTCCGCAGACTTCGGCAAGGGCTGCCAGTACCTTGCGGTTGTTAATCTTTATCAGGACATCGATGCCGAATGTTCCGAACACTTCGTCTACCATCTGGACAAGTTCGAGCTCATTGAGCATTGAACGGCTTCCTATGATATCTACGTCGCACTGATAGAATTCACGGTATCGTCCTTTTTGTGGACGGTCAGCACGCCATACCGGCTGTATCTGGTATCTTTTGAGGGGAAATGCGATATCGTTCTGGTGCTGGACTACGTATCTGGCGAACGGAACTGTGAGGTCGTATCTCAGTCCCTTTTCACAGACTTTGAGGGAAAGACGGTTTGAGTTGATGTTTCCGTTTTCGTCTCTGGCACTCTCTATGCGGTCGTTTGCAAAGGCATCTCCGGAGTCAAGTATCTTGAATAGAAGTTTGTCCCCTTCGTCACCGTATTTGCCGAGCAGGGTGGAGAGATTTTCCATCGAAGGCGTCTCCAGAGGAGCGAACCCATAGCGACGGAATACGGATTTTATTGTATCGAAAATATAGTTTCTTCCGACCATCTCTGCAGGTCCGAAATCACGCGTACCCTTTGGTATGGATGGCTTCTGTGGCATAATGAATCGATTCTTTTTTGAATTGACGACAAATATAATACTTTTTTCTATGTGTGAAATGCATATCTTTGCGGGGAGTTGAAAGATGTATTGTAAATGAAAGAAATCCGAACCGCTGGGGTGTCCGTCAGATTTATGGTGGCGGTTATCCTTTTCTGTGTTTGTCTGATAACGGCAAATCTGCTTGAGTGTAAAGTCATTGATGCATTCGGACTGTCTCTGACCGCCGGTCTGTTGATATTTCCTATTTCGTATATTCTGAATGACTGCATAGTGGAAGTGTGGGGATACAGACTGGCCAGATTGACCATTTGGCTCGGATTCGGTATGAATCTCTTCGTGATGCTGCTTATGCAGCTTGCACGGATTCTTCCTTCCCCGGAGTATTGGGAACACGGTGCGGAATTCGATTTCGTCTTCGGCTTTGGTCTGAGGATAGTGCTGGCTTCTATGGTGGCCTATCTCTTCGGCTCTTTTTCAAATGCTTACGTTATGAGCCGGATGAAGAGAAAATCCAATGGCAGACGTTTCTCCATCCGTGCCATAGTCTCCACTCTGGTAGGGGAAAGTCTGGATTCATTGTTCTTTTTCCCAATCGCTTTCGGCGGTGTAATGCCTGTGGATGAACTTCTGAAGATGATGCTTCTTCAGGCTCTTATCAAGTCCGCCTATGAGATGGTGATACTTCCTTTTACTGCACTTGTCGTAAAGGGTCTGAAAAAAAAGGAGAATACGGATGTCATCGATAGTGACTTGTCGTATTCTCCCTTCAGGATAAGCGAAATCTGAAAACTGCTTCCTAGAAGTTGAATTGGTAATAGTATGGCATCATAGCCTTGCAAGCTGTATGTCTGCGTGCCTGTTCTGTCAGGGTGCTGATGAATTGCTCGGGGTCTGTGATGTTCATAAAAGCCCTTGCGCTTTCCTCTGTATCCGACATATTGCTCAGTATCTTTTCTATCTGAGTCTTGACGGTCGGGTAACTTATTAGCCTGTAATTTTCCAGACTGGCGGCAGAAGCAGCATAATTGATGGCGTCAATGAGTGTTCCGCATTCATCCGCCAGACCATTTTCCACAGCCTGAACACCTGTCCATACCCTACCCTGAGCCAGCTCGTTGACGGCATCTGTGCTCATATCACGTCCGTCGGCCACGATTCCGAGGAATTTGTCATAAACCTGCTCGACGGTGGACTGCATATAGGCCAGTTCAGTCTCATCGAAAGCTTTCATCATGGACAACATATCCGCGTGGGTGTTGGATTTGATGGATACCGGATTCACGTGAATTTTTTCCTTGATTATTCTGCTGAAATCCGGAATTATCGAGAATACTCCGATGGAACCGGTGAGTGTGGTGGCATCGGTGAAGATTTTGTCGGCGCCTGCTGAAATCCAGTATCCGCCGGAGGCAGCATAAGAACCATATGATGCTATGACAGGTTTGTCCTTCGAAAGGAGTGTCATTTCATTTCTGATGAGTTCGGCGGCCTGAGCGTCCCCGCCGGGAGAATTGACTCTGAAAACCACGGCCTTTACAGTGCTGTCGGCGCGTACTTTGGCGATAATCTTGCAGAAATGGCCGTCACTTATCTGATCTTCTTCATTCCCGCTGTTAATTTCACCATCTGCATAGATGACCGCTATCTTCTCCTTGATTTTGAGGTCATCCTTAATGGACGCAGAGCCATAGTCGGCAAGTCCTATGTATTTCAGTTCTTTCTCCATCTCCACACCGAAAAGGCTGCAAAGTTCGGACGCCATTTCCGATTTGGTCTTGATTCCGTCTATCATTCCGAGTTCCAGCATTTCTGCTGATGTGGAAGCCTTCAGACCATTCGTGATGTCATCGATGGCTTCACGAGTGAGGTTCCTGGATTCGGCAATGGGGTCTGTGAGAGATTTCCACATAGAGGAAATCATAGACTGATTCTGTTCCCTGTTGGCTTCACTGATGTCATTCGCGATGAACATTTCACCGGCTGATTTGTATTTCCCGTGGCGGATGAGTTGGACATTGACTCCAAGTCTTTCAAGTATGTCCTTCAGGTAGAAAATCCGGGATGATATTCCGAATACTTGATTGGATGCGAGTTCGGTGAGATAAATCTTGTCGGCGGTAGATGCGATGTACCATCCTCCGAGGGAGAGATTTGTTCCGAAGGCTATGATGGGTTTGCCGCTGTTGCGGAAACGCATAAGGGCTGCGCGGATTTCTTCCAGATGGGATATTTCTGCTGAGAAATCGCATTCCTTGATGTAAATGAATTTTATGGCCGGGTCCTGTGCCGCATTGTCAATCGCACGTACGGCATCCAGGATACCGATATTGCTGGTGCTCATTTCCCCTCCGTTCATCATTGACTGGAAATTGAAAGGTTCGTCAGAAGATTGTTCGGCTATTCCGTCACTGAGGTCGATGGTGAGAATGGCTGATGTGGGAACGGTTACCGCTTGTTTGGAGCCGATGGCGGCCAATGAACCGAAGAGTGAAAAGATGAAGATGGTCATCAGACCGATGGCTATGGCTGCACCTACTGTAGAGGCGAGGAGCATTTTGAAAAACTGTTTCATAGTTTGGTGATTTGCGGGTACTTGATAAGTCTCATATTCATATCCGCAAAAATAATCAATCATTGGTACTTGTCTGCATTTTTTGATTGATTTTTTTACCTTTGTAATTCCGTTTAAGAATGGTAGTGAATATGAAAAGAATGCTATTGATGCAGGTGTTGTTACTCTGTTGCCTGTTTTCTTCGGCTCAGAGAGGGCATCATTTGAGCGGTGTGGTCATGGCCGAGAGAGGTAATAAACCAGTCCCCTATGCTTCAGTGTACTGGCTTGAAACAGGTGCTTATATGGACTGTGACGAAAAAGGTGTTTTCGAGTTTACTATTTTCGGAGACAAGGAAGCCGTTCTGGTGGCTACGGCTGTAGGATATACGACAGATACTGTCACTGTGAACAATACCACCGCTTATGTGGAATTTCATCTTGGCACTACCAGCGAACTTCAAGGAGCGGTAATCACCGGGTATGGAGTACGGGAGCATATAGCCAAAACGATGAACATCAAAACGGAAGTGATTACAGCCGCCGGACTGTGCAAGATGGCTTGCTGTTCCGTGGCCGAAAGTTTCGAGAATTCCGCATCAGTGTCAGTCGGGTATTCCGACGCCATTACCGGTGCCAGACAGATACGTCTCCTCGGACTTTCCGGAGTATATACATCCATGCTGGATGAAAACAGACCTACTATGAGGGGACTTGCATC
>JAZUEO010000095.1:0-4682 GCA_045640205.1 Candidatus Coprenecus sp.
CCGTATATTTCAAAAACGGACGGGCTCAGGCATTGCCGTTTGACAAACTGCCCTTGCGTCTGCCGGAAATAGACGAATTCAAGCCGGCCTCGAACGGCGAACCTCCATTGGCCAGGGCCAAAGGGTGGGAATATGATGGATTCCCCATCGAAAAAAGCACGATGCCCGGATTCGCGGGGAGCAGTGCCTATTATCTCCGGTATATGGACCCATCGAATGATGAAGCGCTCGTATCGCCTCAGGCCAACGGATATTGGAGAAACGTGGACCTGTATATAGGAGGAACCGAGCATGCGACCGGGCATCTCATATATTCGCGTTTCTGGAACAAATTCCTCTACGACCTGGGATATGTATGTGAGAAGGAACCTTTCAAAAAACTCATAAATCAGGGGATGATTCAGGGACGTTCGAATTTCGTTTACAGAATAAAGGGGACAAATACCTTCGTTTCCTGCGGGCTGAAGGGACAGTATGAGACCACGGAGATTCACGTGGACGTGAACATCGTCAGCAATGACCGTCTGGATATTGAGGCATTCAAGGCCTGGATGCCGGAATATGCCGATGCTGAGTTCATTCTTGAAAATGGCGAATATATCTGCGGGTATGCTGTCGAAAAGATGAGCAAATCCATGTTCAACGTGGTTAATCCGGATATGATATGTGACCGTTACGGCGCAGATACACTCCGTCTATATGAAATGTTCCTCGGCCCTCTTGAACAGTCCAAGCCCTGGGATACGAAAGGAATAGATGGCGTGCACAGATTCCTGCGCAAGTTCTGGAGACTTTTCTATAAGGATGAAGAATATCTTGTAGAGGATACGGTTCCCTCGGAGGCTGAACTGAAAGTACTCCATACCCTTATCCATAAGGTGGAGACGGATATCGAAAACTTTTCGTTCAACACATCCGTGAGTGCCTTTATGATAGCCGTGAACGAGTTGTCAGACCTCAAGTGCCACTCTGTCCGGATATTGGAACCGATGGTGATTCTGCTGTCTTCTTTCGCTCCGCATATCTGTGAGGAACTCTGGAGCCGGCTCGGGCATAAAGACAGTATAACTTATGCTCCGTTTCCCGTATATCGTGAAGAATTCACGCGTGAGACATCATTCGAATATCCCGTTTCCTTCAACGGGAAAATGAGATTCAAGCTGAAACTTCCCAAGAGTATGTCTCCTGCTCAAGTGGAGGCGGAAGTCCGTCAGAATCCGGCCGTAGCCAAGTGGACGAACGGCTCTGTCATCAGGAAAGTCATAGTGGTTCCATCTAAAATCATCAATGTAGTCTGCTGACAATGAATGTGCACTCAAAGGTCGTAACGACGATAAAGGATTATCTGCTAATAACCATAGGACTGTTTATCTATACGATGGGATGGACAGTGTTCATAACCCCGAACCATCTTGTCGGCGGTGGCGTGTCCGGTATTTCAGCCCTCATCCAGTATCTGACCGGAATACCGATGAGTTATCCGTATCTTCTGATAAATGGTCTGTTGCTTCTGGCTTCCTTGAAGATTTTGGGCAAATCTTTCGGATTGAAAACAATAATCGCCATTTTTCTGGCTTCATTTTTCCTTTGGGTGGAGCCGCTGTTCGTTCCGGCTGACTTGATTCAGGATGTAGCCATTGAAAACGGCAAGTTGGTGTGCGCTCTGTTGGGAGGTTCAATGGGCGGTCTGGGTATCGGCATTACTTTCAGCCGCGGTGGAAGTACAGGAGGAACGGATATCATAGCATTGATAGTCAATAAATACCGTCATATACCTCCAGGAAAGGTAATCCTTTTTTGCGATGTTTTCGTAGTGGCTTCATCACTGCTGATAGCTGAGACTCCGGATGAAAGTTTTTCCCTCGGTCACCGTATAGCGAATGTAGTGTTCGGGTTTATACTCATAGCCTGCACCAGTTCCTGTCTTGACTTGTATCTCAATGGTTTGAAGCAGTCACAGCAGTTCTTTATCTTTTCCAAGCACTATGATGAAATCGCCAAACGCATTTCGGAAGACATTCATCGCGGAGTCACACTTCTGGACTCACAGGGATGGTATTCGAAACAGGAAGGGAAGATTCTTCTGGTCATCTGCAGAAAAAACGAAATGAATCAATTGTTCCGACTGATTCGTGAGATAGATTCGGAAGCATTTGTTTCGGTTTCGAATGTATCCGGCGTTTATGGTCAGGGTTTTGATGTCATAAGGGTAAAAAAATCCTAAAAAAAGAAATTTCGATTATAAAAAAAGAAATTTTCAGTGTTTCCTTTATTTGCAGTATGGCTTGTCTCAATATTTTTGTGATGACCAATACTGAAAGGGATGGATACTGTGTTCTTTATGTCAATGGCGTCGGTATGCGCTGTTCTGACGGGAGTTTTTTATAAATCCGGATATGTCAAGGCTGTCTCCGGAGTGAAGTACGAGAAGAGTATAAGGAATACTTTCAGTCATTGCCTTGTGACACTCGTCATATGTCTTTTGAATGCTGCCGCGTATTTCTTTTCCAATGATGACTGGTCAGTTGACGCAGCCAGAATCTCGACAACTGTGATATTGCTCTCCGTCAATATGATTCCATTGATTTATCTGAGGAATATCAAGTATTCCGCATTGTCTTCCAAGCATATTGAATGGAATGTATATGCCGTTATGTTTCTGACGTTTTCGGCTTCTGTAGCGAGTCATTCATCGTGGAACCATATAGTTTCCTTATCACTTGACTTGTTTTTCATCGTATATAGCTTGAATCTCTTCTGCGGCACATTTATGATTCATTTGCGGCTTTCCTGCCGCTTTGGCAAGGAAAATATGGCGGAAAGTCTTTTACGAACCTCAGTCATAATGATACTGCTCTTTATAACGGCATTGCTGTTTTCTTTATGTCATTTTTCGGATGCATTCGGGGAGTGGGCGCTGTTCGTAGGCTCGTCTCTGGCATTTTTGATAACGATTATCCATGCGGGGGAAGTATTGCGTGGGTATCCGATTATAAATTGGCTGGTCGGCAGGTGTCGTAGGGAACTTTCGAAATCTGATCCGGCGGGATTCAGAACGGAACTGTTGATGGCCTCTGACCTTTTGGCTCATCGTCTGACAGATTACTTCGAAAAGGAAAAACCCTTTCTTTCTCCGGAATTGTGCATTCATCAGGTCGCTATGTTTCTTATGACCAATAAAACTACGCTTTCCCGTGTCATTCATTCAAAGATGAATGCGAACTTCAGGGAATATGTCAACAGATACAGGATACGGGAGGCTATGCACTTGTTCGTGAAGAATATGCATCTCGATATGGAAGAACTGGCGAAACTCAGTGGATTCCGGAACAATGCTTCATTTACAAATGCCTTCAAAGTAAATACAGGGATGACTCCGGGAGCCTGGTGTAAGGAACAAAAGGAGAAGAAAAATGAAATATGGAAAAAGGAAATTCTGGATGGTCTTGAAAAAGGCTCTTTCCTCGAAAAACAGGAATTCCAAGCAGAAGCCACGACCGATGGAACAGTATGCTGATAGAATAGAACTGACCAATGAGATGATTTATCGGAAGATGGATCGTCTTGTCAGGGAACAGGAACTGTATAGGAATCATAATCTGACTATGGATGATGTGGCGGATATGCTGGGGACGAACAGAACATATATTTCAAGAGCGGTGAACTGTTATGCCGGCGGTTTTGTGAAATATATAATGAACCTGAGAGTGGAAGGACTGCACAGATACATTTCAGAAGCGGATGAAGAGGGAAGACTTCTCGAAGACGGGGAAGATTTGGCTATGAAAACGGGTTTTATCAACAAAAGAGCTATGGTGCGTGCCGTCAAGAAAATAGATGGGGTGAACTTCTATACGGTCAAGAAAAAAAGATATTCATTTAAAAACAACTTCAAATGATTATCTTTGTTGAAATAATTTTCCCGATTACAATATGGCTGACGAAAAAATCATATTCTCGATGAACGGTGTGGGGAAAGTACTCCCGCATAATAACAAGGTGATTCTGAAAGACATATACTTGTCTTTCTTTTATGGCGCAAAAATCGGTATCATCGGTCTCAACGGTTCCGGAAAATCCACGTTGATGAAAATCATAGCGGGCTTGGAGACATCATATAAGGGTGAAGTGGTATGGGCTCCCGGGTATTCAGTGGGATATCTGGAGCAGGAACCCCGTCTGGATGATTCCAAAACTGTGAAGGAGGTGGTTCAGGAAGGAGTTCAGGAGGTGATGGATCTTCTGAAGGAGTATGAGGAAATCAATGCGAAGTTCTGCGAGCCGATGGAGGACGATGAAATGACCCGTCTTATTGAACGGCAGGGGGAACTTACCGACAGAATCGAGCAGGTAGGAGGATGGGATATCGATTCCAAACTGGAAAGAGCGATGGATGCTCTTCAATGCCCCGAACCTGATGCCTTGGTGCGGACATTGAGCGGAGGTGAGCGGAGGCGTGTGGCATTGTGCCGCCTGTTGCTGAAGGAACCTGACGTCCTGCTTCTCGACGAACCGACCAACCATCTTGACATAGAATCCATAGAGTGGCTGGAGGATTATCTCAAGAATCACAAGATGTC
Organism: Candidatus Coprenecus sp.; assembly: GCA_045640205.1. Taxonomy (GTDB): domain Bacteria; phylum Bacteroidota; class Bacteroidia; order Bacteroidales; family UBA932; genus Minthomonas. The sequence continues at coordinate 4,581 of JAZUEO010000095.1, forward strand.
CCTTCTGCTCGTGAGCCACGACCGCAAGTTCCTCGACAATGTGACCAACCGCACCGTGGAGGTGATGCTCGGCCGCATACACGATTACAAGGTGCCGTATTC
>JAZUEO010000096.1:0-3601 GCA_045640205.1 Candidatus Coprenecus sp.
AATGAAACATTCATCGACGGAAAACTGCTGCAAAATCGGCGAATAGGTCCGGCATACCGATATGAAGTTTGCCGAGCATTTCTTGTACCACTCCCAGTCTCCCCGAACGATAACAAGCCGGGGACATTTACGTATGGCCATTGATACCGGTTCAGCCGTATTGATTCCGTATTTCTTGCAGGGAATGGATTTCGCGGCCACGATACTCCTCCTGTCCGACGGATCACCGGATACGACAGATGGAACCAGACGTATGTCACGGCCTCCTTCCGAAAGAATCTTCACGGCAGACCAGGACACGAATGCACTGTTCACGTCGATATGAAATATCACCCGTCTGTTCTCCATTTACATTTCAGGCTGAGAATCCAAATAATGACGGGCCGCCCCACAATGAGCCGGCCCGTCACATCATCCTGGACACGCGCGATTAGTCACGCATATTCAGCAGTTCTATCATCTTGACCGCTGCAACGGCGATTTTGGTTCCGGGACCGAAGATGGCAGCGGCACCGGCCTTGTAAAGGGCATCGTAATCCTGGGCAGGAATAACACCTCCCACTACCACGATGATATCTTCGCGGCCGAGTTTCTTAAGTTCGTCGATAATCTGAGGCACGAGGGTGAGATGGCCTGCGGCAAGTGATGACACGCCGATAACGTGGACGTCATTTTCGACGGCCTGCTTGGCTGCCTCGGCAGGAGTCTGGAACAGAGGTCCCATATCCACGTCGAACCCACAGTCTGCATAACCTGTGGCCACCCCCTTGGCACCACGGTCGTGACCGTCCTGTCCGAGTTTGGCCACCATAATACGGGGCTGACGACCTTCCTTCTTGGCGAATTCCGCCACCATTTCCTTGGCTTTTTCGAATTCCGCGTCGTTCTTTACTTCTGAAGAATAAACACCTGAGTTCATACGGATAGTAGCTTTATAACGTCCAACGATTTCTTCGCATGCATCGGAGATTTCTCCGAGAGTAGCACGGGCACGGGCTGCCTCAACAGCGAGTTCGAGGAGATTTCCGGTCTTGGTGCGGACAGCTTCGGTAATCGCAGCGAGACACTCCTTGACCTTGGCATTGTCACGGTTGGCGCGAAGTTCCTGAAGTCTCTTGACCTGAGACTCACGAACCTTGGTATTATCCACTGCAAGAATCTCGATAGGATCTTCCTTGGCCAGACGATATTCGTTCAGTCCGATAATCTTTTCGTTCGCGGAATCGATGCGGGCCTGCTTGCGGGCTGCCGCTTCCTCGATACGGAGTTTCGGAATACCTGTCTCGATGGCCTTGGCCATACCTCCGAGTTCTTCTACCTCCTGAATATGCTGCCAGGCTTTCTGAGCGATTTCGTTGGTCAGGCTCTCGACATAATATGAGCCGGCCCAGGGATCGATGCTGCGGCATACGTTGGTTTCTTCTTGAATATAAATCTGTGTATTACGTGCGATACGGGCAGAGAAGTCGGTAGGCAGTGCGATGGCCTCGTCAAGAGCATTGGTATGCAATGACTGTGTATGACCGAGTGCGGCGCCCATAGCTTCGATGCAAGTACGTGCCACGTTGTTGAAAGGATCCTGTTCCGTAAGTGACCATCCTGAAGTCTGGCAATGGGTACGGAGAGAGAGAGATTTGGGATTCTTCGGATTGAACTGGCTCACTATCTTGGCCCAGAGCATACGTGCCGCACGCATCTTGGCGATTTCCATAAAGTGGTTCATACCTATGGCCCAGAAGAATGAGAGGCGGGGTGCGAAAGCATCCACGTCGATGCCGGCCTTGATACCGGTACGGAGATATTCGAGACCATCGGCCAGAGTGTATGCCATTTCGATGTCATCAGTAGCACCGGCTTCCTGCATATGATAACCGGAGATAGAGATGGAATTGAACTTGGGCATATACTTGGATGTATAGGCGAAGATGTCACCGATAATCCTCATTGAAAATTCAGGGGGATAAATGTAGGTATTACGAACCATAAACTCCTTCAGAATATCGTTCTGTATGGTACCGGCCATCTCTTCGAGTTTGGCTCCCTGTTCCTGGGCAGCCACGATATAGAAGGCCAGAACAGGAAGAACGGCTCCGTTCATAGTCATTGACACCGACATCTTGTTCAGGGGAATCTGGTCGAAGAGAACCTTCATATCCTCCACGGAACAGATGGAAACGCCTGCTTTACCTACATCACCGACGACTCTGGGATGGTCCGCATCATATCCGCGGTGCGTAGCAAGGTCAAATGCCACTGACAGACCTTTCTGGCCTGCGGCAAGATTCCTACGGTAGAAAGCATTTGACTCTTCAGCGGTGGAGAATCCGGCATACTGACGGATGGTCCAGGGCTTCATAACGTACATTGTGCTGTAAGGGCCACGGAGGAAAGGAGCGACACCGGCTGCATAGTTGAGGTGTTCCATACCTTCGATATCCTCAGGAACGTAGATACCCTTGACGTCTATTTTCTCGGCTGTATGCCAAGGTTCTTCGGGAGCATTGCAGGCTTTACAGGTATTGACAGCGGCAGCTCCGGTATATTTTATGTCTTTAAATTCAGGACGCATAATTAATCGTTTTTAGATTGTTGATTAAATCGCTTTGATACCGAGCTCAGCCTGATAGCCCTTAAGGGTTTCGAGGACATTGCTCTTGACGCTAATGAAATTATGGATTCCCTGTGCTTCGAGTTCCGCCTGACAGGCGGGAGCACCGGCCACTACGAGAATGGCCTTGTCCCCAAGAAGTTTGGCTATGGCGGGAACACCCTCTGCATATTCATCATCGGATGAACAGGCGACAACGATTTCCGCACCCGATTCGATAGCGGCTTTGGCACCCTCTTCGATGCTCTGGAAACGGTTATTGTCAATCACGCGGATACCGGCCACAGCAAAGAAGTTCGATGAGAACTGGGCACGGGCGCGGCACATTGCAAGATTACCGTAGGTAAGCATAAATGCCTTGGGTTCCTTACCGCTGCGGTCTGTAGCCAGACGGAGTGCTTCGAAAGCTTCAGCACCACGGTATGCTTCAAGGGGCTGGGCGACCTTCTCGTGGTCGTCAACGGGAAGAACCATACCCATAAGGGTGGGAACGTTTCTTGAAACGGTTTCCTTGGTAATACACTTGTCTGCCTTTTCCAGGAAGTTGGGGAACTGGTTAGTTCCGAGGAGGGTTTCACGACGGGTAGCGATATTCTTGTCACGCTTGTCGGAAACGGCCTTGATTTCACTCTGTATGAAACCATCCATAAAGCAAGCCACATAACCGCCCTTGTCTTCCACCTGACGGAAGAGTGTCCATGCGGAATCGGATATTTTGGCTGTGAGATTCTCCACATAATATGAACCGGCGGCAGGATCGACCACTTTGTTGAAATGAGCCTCTTCCTTAAGAATCAACTGCACGTTATGAGAGATTCTGTTTGAAAATTCGTTAGGAGTTCTGAATGCGAAATCGAAAGGAAGAACTTCCAGGGAGTTTACACCTGCCAGAACAGCACTCATAGCCTCAGTCGTACCGCGCAACATATTTACATATGGGTCATATACTGTCTGGTTCCACTCGGTGGTGGTGGCGTGGATGTACATCTTTTC
>JAZUEO010000097.1:0-2514 GCA_045640205.1 Candidatus Coprenecus sp.
ACCGCTTGGCCTCCGACTTATTGAAGAGGTTTACGAACTGAATGATGCTCTTCTGCACGAAGATTTGCACGAAATACAGAAAGAACTCGGAGATGTCCTTCTGCATATTGTCTTTTATTCCAAGATAGGGGGTGAAAAAGGCACCTTCGATGTGGCCGACGTATGTAATTTTATCTGTGACAAACTGGTATATCGTCATCCCCATGTTTTCGGTGAAGTGCAGGTGGCTGATGCCGCCGAAGTGGTACAGAACTGGGAGAAATTGAAGACCAAGGAGAAGGATGGCAACAAACGTGTTCTTTCCGGCGTTCCTGAGACGATGCCTTCGGTTCTGAAGGCATTCAGAATGCAGGGCAAGGCCGCTGCGGTAGGCTTTGACTGGGAAAGCCGCGAACAGGTATGGAACAAGGTTCAGGAGGAACTTGGAGAATTTCGTGAAGAACCCAGCGAAGACGAAATGGGGGATATCCTCTTTTCCGTTATCAATGCCTCCCGTCTTTATGACATAAACCCTGACACTGCACTCGAAAAAACCTGTGAGAAGTTCCGCCGCCGTTTTACATATCTGGAAGAACATACCATCCGTGAAGGACGCGAACTCTCTACGCTCTCCCTTGCCGAGATGGATGCCCTGTGGAGTGAAGCCAAATCGCAGGAGTAATGTGGCGGGAGCGAACTGAACTTCTGGTCGGTAAAGACGGCCTGGCCCGCCTGAATAATGCCATAGTGGTCGTTATCGGTCTGGGTGGAGTCGGCGCTTATGCCGCCGAGATGGTGGCCCGCGCCGGGGTGGGGCGGATGATTATCGCTGATTCAGATGTGGTCAGCGATTCAAATAGGAACAGGCAGATACTTGCCCTTGCCAGTACCGTGGGGAAGTCGAAGGCTTTGCTTATGCAAGAACGCTTGCTTGACATAAATCCCGAACTCCGCGTAAAGGTGGTGGAGGAATACCTTACTGAGGAGAATATTCCCTCCATTCTGAATGATGTCATAGGAACATTCACTGATATTGCCGCCTGCGGCAATGAATTGTTTCTGATAGACGCCATCGATACACTTGCACCGAAAATCGCCCTCATCAAATATGCGGTGGCGCACGGCATTCCTCTGGTCTCATCGATGGGGTCCGGAGCCAAGTTCGATGCCACTAAGCTGCGGATAGCGGATATATCCAAATCGTATAATTGCCCTTTGGCCTATATATTGAGAAAAAAATTGCGCAAGGAAGGCATATCCAAGGGATTCAAAGTCGTTTTTTCAGAGGAACTGCCCGATAGGAAGGCGATAGTCGGGACGCAGGGGGAGAGAAATAAAAAATCGCAGGTCGGCACCATTTCATACCTCCCTGCGGTTTTCGGTTGTGTCTGTGCTCAGGTGACCATCAGAGCCATTTTGGAATCTTAGTTCATTTATGTGTGGCTATATGGATGTATTTTTCTGTAACGGCAGCCTGATGCTGCATTCCAATGTCGTTCGGATGCCATCCTTCCACCATCTCGTCTATGCCGTATGCGTTTTCACTGTGTGGAATCAGATAAAGGTCCTTTACTCCTTCCTGTAGCAGCGCACAGTAGGCTTTTTCTAGTTCTGTATTGCAATTAGTGAAATTTTCAATGGCTTTTTCAGACGTGTCAGAATTGGAGAATCCGGCATGTTCGACCAGAATGATGGGGGCATTGGTTTTTTCCCGTAAGATGTGTATGCCGTTCATGGTGCGTTCATATATAAGCGGGGTCCTGATGTCTCCTCCCATATTGGCCATACAGTCGATTACGAAGACTTCGGCATTAATTTCGCTCAGAATGGTGAATACTTCAGGCTCCATCTGACCGTTTCCCGAAAAGCCGAGATTGATGACCGGTTTTTGAAGCTCTCTCTGGATGATATTTGTCCATGCCATTCCGGGACGTGTCGCGCAGGCTCCTTGTGCGATGGACGTTCCGTAGCATACTATCGCTTTCTCGGACGGGACGGGTAGGAATTCGAAGAACGAAGTTTTTTCCACACCTACTTCCAGCCATTCTACGTGATTATAGAGAGGCAGATATAGGGTAAACTCATATCCGTCTGCGGCACTGAAATATGACAAGTCTGAATACGTCAGTGAGGATGTGTCCCGGAATTCACGCTGATGTCCTGTGCCGTACCATCTCAACTTGCCATCGCGGTCGATGCTGTAAAGGTCCATTCCCGATACTCCGGTAGCCGGCATATGTGTCATCTGAATATCTCCAGTCAGGCCGAAGCGGACCTTGATGGTGGGGGAGTCAGTCTTGAATTTCAGGTATAGTCCGGCAGATTGAAGGGATAGATTCCAGACATCCTTGCGGACGATTGTCTCACATCTGGAGGGAAAACGATTATACGTTCCCTTGAGCTCGGAGGGCCAAGCCTGACCACCGACAGTGAAAAACGTTTCGGCCTGTGGATTATGCCAGACCAAATCCTGTGCAGATATGATAAATGGAAGCAATAACAATGTTAAAAGAGAAGATACGCGTTTCATAACGA
>JAZUEO010000098.1:0-5302 GCA_045640205.1 Candidatus Coprenecus sp.
AACAAGAGTTATTCGTAAGCTTTTCTATAATAGTCGAAGGAAATTTCCTCCGGCTATTTTTTCTATATCTGACTCCCGGTATCCCCTGTTCCTGAGTTCATCCAAAATGAGATGGTAACAGGAAACGTCACGCAAGCCTTCCGGGGCTATTTCTATTCCATCAAAGTCGGAACCCAGTCCTACGTGGTCGGGTCCCACCAGTGAAACAGCGTAGTCCACGTGGTCGGCGATTCTTTTATAAGATACTGATGGATAATTATTCAGAGTATCTGATATGGACCAATACTTGTCTCGCGCTACCTCGTCTTTCAAATCCTCACGATAACGTTTTTGCCATAGTTCATATTCATCTATCAATTTATCCAATTCAGGATTTGAAAAATGGTTCTGAAGGAAAAATGGGTAAAAATTGATTTGAATCACTCCTCCCTCTGATGCCATATCTTTCAGCATCTCGTCTGTAATATTTCTTCTATGGGTGCATAATGAACGGCAGCAAGAGTGTGTCGCAACTATCGGTTTTGCAGAGTGTTTCAATACGTCATAGAAAGTATCGTCTGAAGTGTGGGAAACATCTACCAGCACCCCCAGAGAATTCATCTCACTGACAAGTTCACGGCCGAACGGGGACAAGCCTCCCCAGCTATGTTTGTCGGATGCTGCTGAATCGCAGATAAGGTTATCGGCATTGTGACATAATGTCAGGTAACGAATACCCATCCTGTGGAAGAACCGAAGCATTTTCAGGTCTTTTCCTATGGGACTTCCGTTTTCCATTCCCATAAAAACCGATATTATTCCGGCATCCTTGTTCTTATAGGCATCTTGTGCACTAAGCGCCAACTTGGCTATGCCATTACTTGAATCCACGGCATCATAAACCCTGGAAATAAGCCTAATGGCATATCTTGATGCCTCTACTTCATCAAGCTCTTTTGGAGTATAAATCGCGAAAAAGGCTCCATCTACACCACCCTCTTTCATTCTGGGGAAATCGATATGTCCCCTTTCTCTCCTATGACTGATGTCGATATCCTCCAAGAGCATTGAAGGTGTATCGACGTGCGTATCCAGTACAAACATTTACAGATTAAAGGCTTCTTTGAGTTCCTGCATCTGGGCGTCAGACATTCCTTCCGGGATAAAACCCATATTGCGCGAAGCGATGTAAATGAGGGCGGCCTTGTTGAGAACATCAATCTGGTCGAAAGCTTCCATAACATCGGGAGCTATAGAGCATACGCCGTGTTTTTCCCACATAACGACGTCATATTCATTTAATTGAGCTATAGTGGCATCTGCCAGTTCGACTGATGAAGGCATCTTATACGGGATAATTCCCAGCCCTTTGGGGCAGAATGCCCTGGTTTCCGGTATCATAGACCAGAGAAGCCTTGTGAGGACATCCTTACCGAGGAACTCACGATTATGAGTCATAGCCACCAGTTCAATAGGATGTGTATGCACAGAAGCCTTATATCCCCTTCCCTGTGTAATCATCAGCGAATGCATTGCCAGATGCGATGCCAGTTCAGACGTAGGTTTTATCGCTTTGTCGGCCACCATTTCATATGATGCACAATCATCGCAAATGCGGATGAGCGAGCCGTTATCCATAGGGAAACGGGCCAAATCGCGCATACGACGGTTGGTTCCCTTGCAATAGAACCAGCATCCTTTCAGATTCGGAAGAACCATATTGAAAGAAATGGAATCAGATATGGCAGGCATTGCACGCATACTGTCATCGATATACTCAGTAACGTTGACAACGATATTGCCTCCATTTCTTTCAGCCCATCCTTTTTCCCAAAGGTAAGAGGCTACTTCAGCCACCTTATCAATTTCAGCCTTTAAGGCTGCTCTTGTATCCAATACAGACATAAGTAATTAGTTTTATGAATATTTTCTTATGTTATTAACACTCATACTTGAGTATGTTTACAGTTGTTGCTATACGCTTTCTTATTTCTTCCTCACTGTTTACTATTCCCGCGGCCTTGGCTTGCATCATACAGTTTCCAATGGCGGTAGCCTCGACAGGACCGGCGAATACAGGAATACCAAGCGCTTCGGCTGTAAATCTGTTAAGCAGTTCATTGCGGCATCCTCCACCGATGATATGGAGTCTTTCTATCTTGACAGGAGCGATTTGCTGGAACATGTTCATCACTTCGGCATATTTGGCCGCCATACTTTCAAAAATGCAACGGACGTACTCGGAATGAGTGACGGGCGCTTTCTGTCCCCTTTTTTCAAAATAAGCCCTGATGGCATCAGGCATATTGTCCGGCATAGCGAAGGAAGCATCATCTGGGTCGAAATGAACTGGGAACGCCGCTGTTTCTTCTGCCATCCTGACCAATTCGGGGTATGAATAATTATGCCCTTCGCTCTTCCATTGCTTCAGACATTGTTCAAGAATCCACATTCCCGTAATGTTTTTCAGGAAACGGACAGTTCCGTCCACTCCCCCTTCATTGGTAATATTCAGTTCTCTGGCCCTTTCTGACATAATCGGCTCTTTCAACTCTACTCCCATCAGAGACCAGGTTCCGGAACTCAGGTATGCGAAATTTTCGTCCTCTGCCGGGACTGCAGCTACTGCGGATGCGGTATCATGCTCTGCTACCGCAATTACAGGAACCGCACCAAGTCCGGTCTTATCGGCTATCTCAGGCGAGAGAACACCGACTTTTGTTCCGGGCATTACAATAGGTCCGAATTTAGTGCTGTCCAATCCAACGGAAGCGAGAATCTTTTCATCAAAACACTTGGAGACAGGATCAAGCATCCCGGATGTGGATGCTATGGTATATTCAGTCACGATATTGCCTGTGAGTTTGTAAGAGAATGCATCCGGCATAAACAAAACCTTCGCTGCACTTTTGATGAGGGGGGATTCGCTGCAGTGCAATGCATACAACTGAAATATGGTATTCAGGTTCATTATCTGAATACCGGTCCGTCCGTAAAGTTCATTCACCGGCATTGCTTCCTTAAAGTATTTTTCCGGCATCCCTATGGTATAGGGGTCTCTGTATGCAATGGGGGCATCCAGAAACTCACCATTTCCATCAAGAAAGGCTACATCCACTCCCCAGGTGTCAATTCCGATGGAATCGACGGAAATTCCCCTTTTTCCCACGATGGAAAGACCATCAATGATGTTTTCATAAAGAGAATTGAAATCCCAATGCAAGTAATTGCCTTTCTGGATGGGACCGTTCGGAAAGCGCTTGATTTCCTCAATGGACAAGGAATCTTTCGTAAGCTTTCCGAGGATGACTCTTCCCGAGGTTGCACCTAAATCGATAGCGATGAAATTTGCCATAAAATCTGTTATTTTTGGTTGTTTTTCTGCCTAACGGCTTCATAAAGGATTATGGAGGTGGCTACAGAAACGTTAAGAGAGCCGATTTCCCCTGCCATAGGAATCTTCGCTTTTACATCACAAAGAGCTAATGCAGAACTTGAGATGCCCTTTCCTTCCGAGCCCATTATCAATGCAGTAGGCTTGGTAAAATTCACGTTATACATAAGTTCTGAAGCTTTCTCCGTAGCCGCCACTATTTGGAAGCCCTTTTCCTTGAGATAATACACAGGAATACGAAGATTCGGTGCCTTGTGGACATCGATTCTCAGAAGAGCTCCGGCAGATGTCTTGATGGCATCGGCGTTGATGGCCGCCCCTCCCTTTGCAGGCAGGATAATACCATCTGCACCAGCACATTCGGCGGTTCTCGCTATGGCTCCGAAATTCCTGACATCACTGACACCGTCCAGAAGTATGAACAAGGGGGCATCGTGTCTTGCAAAAGCTTGTTCTACCATATTTTCCAGTGGAACATAATCGATTTTCGACAAATAGGCCACTACACCCTGATGTCGTCCCCTGCTGATGCGATCCATCCTTTCGGAGGGGACGAATTGAACACATATCCCCTTGGTCTGCAAGAGTTCCAGAAGTTCCCTGAACTGAGACCCCTCAAGACCTTGCTTGAATACTACTTTCTCTATCTGCTTTCCAGCGAGAACAGCCTCCATAACCGGATGCATACCATAGAGATAGTTCATATTATTTGTATCTTCCATAATCTTTTACATCTAAAATAACGTCTTACTCCCCCATTTCCATCCATTCTTCCATTTTACGGTCCAGTTCCCGCTTGAATTCCAGATATTGTCTGGTGAGAGTATCTATGTCATCGTCAGGTGCAGGAGCGGCCAAATGCTGTTCTATCTCCTTCATTTGTTCCTCCAGTGCGCTTATTTTCTTTTCGCAGATTTCTCTCTGTTTCTGCCTGCGGCGAAGCTCTTTCTGCTGCTGGTAAGAAAGTTTTTCCTCGGGGGAATTGATATCAGGAGGCTTTGTTATTTCTTTTTGCTTTTGCCTTGATGAATTCACTACCGCTTCCCCCATATCCTGCCTTTCCAATTCCTTAAGGCTTTCCAGTTTATGTTTCTCAAGAAAATCCTGAACTCCACCTAGATATTCCTTAATCCTACCGTTCTTGAATTCATACACTTTATCCACCAGACCATCCAGAAAATCTCTGTCGTGGGATACAATCACCAGTGTACCGTCATATTTCTGAAGAGCCTGCTTGAGTATATCCTTGGAACGGATATCCATATGGTTTGTCGGTTCGTCAAGAGCCAGAAGATTATAAGGCTGAAGTATGAGTTTGGCCATTGCCAGACGTGAGCGTTCTCCTCCGCTAAGTACGGATACTTTTTTGTCGATATCGTTTCCCTTGAAAAGAAATGCTCCCAGAATATCGCGAAGTCTGGTTCTGATATCACCGACTGCCACTCTGTCCAGAGTTTCGAAAACGGTATCCTGTTTATTCAGGACATCTTCCTGATTCTGTGCATAATACCCGAGAGCCACATTATAGCCGTGAACCGCTTCTCCGGCTAGTGGGTCAAGTTCTCCGGTAATCACCTTCATCATAGTGGATTTCCCCTCCCCGTTGCGTCCTACGAATGCGATTTTATCACCACGCTCCACTGTTAAACAGGCTTGGGAAAGAACCTTTTTTTCTCCGGAGGCCGATATATAACCGGCATCCAAATCCTTGGCCTGAAAAACCACCTGACCACTACGCGGTGCACTCTGAAATCTAACGCAGAGGGCAGAATTATCATCCTCCTCCACCTCGATTCTTTCCAATTTTTCCAACTGCTTGATTCTGGACTGCACCTGATTGGATTTGGTCGGTTTGTAGCGGAACCTTTCGATGAATTCTTCGCTCTTCTCTATCATCCTCTGCTGCTTCTCGTATGCCGCCATCTGCTG
>JAZUEO010000099.1:0-3172 GCA_045640205.1 Candidatus Coprenecus sp.
CTTGCAAGAATGGTCTCCGCCGGGAAGTCGTGCGGATGTCCCACCTCGTTCAGTGTCTCCACGATTTGAACCATCATAGGCTGGATTACGAAACTGTTGTAGAAGTCTGAATGGTATTCCTTCCCGTCACCGTACTGTCCGTCACCCACGTACCATTCTTTCAGAAAACGGTTCATAGCATATTCGATAGGTCGGAAATCGCATTCGCCGTAGAATTTGAGAAGTCCCGCCTCCACCATAGCGGAGAACAGTAGCCAGTTGCTTTCAGCAGGCTTTATCACTCTGGAAGATATGAGCTCGGCCTTTAATCTTTCTTTGGTCTTATCGTCCAGATTACCGAACAGCTGTTTCGGAGCCCGTAGCAGTCCGTGCACCAGAAATGCGGCATCGACCAGAGGCTGACCTCCGTCATTGAAGTTCAGATGGTCGGGACTGTCGGGGTTGACGGCATTGGCTATGCTTTTGGTGCATAGTTTTATGTATTCTGCACGGAGTTTTCCCTCGGGAGTATCATCCGGTCCGAGTTCCAGCCAGGGTGATATTCCTACGATGATTCTGCCGAGTGCTTCCAGATAAGTGCATTTCTCTTTTCCTTGAGGGTGGACGGATTCTATAGGCATATTCAGTTTGAGAGTGCCTGCGGCCAGATTTTCAAGTACGGGACGGCAGACTCTGTCAAGGGTGCAAATCCACAGATTTCTGTCCGGATTTGAACTGTACTCGCAGTCATGGATATTATTTGAAGCGGTCTTGGAAAAGGCTGTGACCGATGTAGCCAGAAGCAGTATCAGAACTGCAGGAATCAGTTTTTTCATATCAGAGAAGTGTTTATGCCAGTTTGGAAAGAGATGCTTCGAGTCGGGCCGCAGATTCTTTGCGTCCTATGAGGTACATTATGTCTGTAGCGCTGCCCGGGGTTATCATAAGGCCGGACACGGCGATGCGTATAGGCCACATCAGACGGCCTAATTTCAATTCGTGTGATTCCGCCAACGCGGAGAAAGCACCGTTCAGTGCATCCACTGTCCAGTCGCTTATGGTGGGAATCAGTTCCAAAGCCATCTTGATATACTCGGTCGAAGTTTCGAAGGTGGACTTGTTCTTCTTGTGGAGGAAAAGTTCCTTGTCATACTCCGGCATTTCTTTCAGGAACGCGATTTGTGCGGGAATCTCGGAATATTTCTGGATTCTGGACTGCATAAGAGATGCTATATGCGGCCATTTCCCTTCGAGAGACGTTCCTTTCACACCGGAATAGGGGTATGCCTCCTTGGAGAAGAGGTCGGGGTCAAGCTGTTTCATATGCTCCCCGTTTACCCAGCCGAGTTTCTGGTAGTCGAATATGGCGGGACTCTTGTGGATGCCTTCCGTTCCGAAAAGTCGTGAAAGTTCTTCCATCGAGAAAATTTCCTGTTCAGTGCCGGGATTCCATCCGAGAAGAGCGATGTAGTTTATTATTGCCGAAGGCAAGTACCCTTCGCTTATCAAATCCTGAAAAGAAACTGCACCGTGGCGTTTCGAAAGTTTGGAAACGGTTCCGTCTTCACCCCTGCCGCAAATAAGGGGAAGGTGGATGTATTCGGGGACCTCCCAGCCGAAGGCCCGGTAGAGAAGGATGTATTTCGGGTTTGAAGAGAGATATTCGGAACCTCTGATGATATGTGTGATGCCCATCAGGTGGTCATCGATGACATTGGCGAAATTGTATGTGGGCATTCCGTCGCTCTTGAGGAGAATCTGGTCGTCAAGGGTGTCGTTCTCCACACTGATTTCTCCGAAAACGAGGTCATTCCAGCAGGTGCTGCCCTCCAGGGGGATGCGCTGCCTGATGACGTAAGGTTTGCCGGAGGCAATATTGGCTTCCACCTCCTCTTCGCTGAGGTTACGGCATTTGCGGTTATAACCGGCCTGGGGATTGTCACTGTCTTCACGGGGGTCATCCTTCTGACAGAAACAGTAGTAGGCGTGGCCGTTTCGGACGAGTTCTTCAGCGTACTCTTTATACATTCCCTTGCGCTCACTCTGGATGTAGGGGCCGAAATCACCTCCGATGTCGGGACCTTCGTCGTGTTTAATCCGGGCGGTTTTGAGTGTGTCGTAGATGACCTGTGTGGCTCCTTCGACGTAACGGTTCCGGTCCGTGTCCTCGATACGGAGGATGAAATCACCATCGTTGGCTTTGGCGTAAAGGTATGCGTAAAGCGCAGTGCGCAAGTTTCCGATATGCATATACCCTGTCGGTGACGGGGCGAAACGTGTTCTGACTTTTTGACTCATAGTGGTAATGTTTTCTGCAAAATTAACTCATTTATGCTTTATTTTGCATATTGATATTGAAAAATAGATGAAAGCTCTCCTTACCATAATAATGTTGTCCGCATTTACCCTGTCCGCATATGCTCAGACAGAGAAGACCGTTTTTTATCATTCAGTCACGAAATCTGACACTACCCGTATAAAGTGGATGGAATCGGAAACTGAAAACGGTAGGAGAGTCACCATCACCATCGGTTCACAAATTACCATTATCGATTCGGACCGCAACTATGTAACCACAGGATGCCATATCACGGACCGGACTGCCGGGACGGACGTGAGCATCAGCCTGTCTTCGGGAAAATATATCCTTCGGGGTACGTTCAGAAACAAGGCCTGTTATCTCGAACGTCAGAGTGCAGGCCGACTCTGGGTTCAGAACATCAGTTACAGCGTGGGGCATCTTGTCCGCCAAAAGGGAAATTTCGAATACGAGTGTTTCCGACCGGACAATCTTGAATTCAGTGAAATGCAGGCATCTGACAAGGGAATGACTTCATTCCGTGGCGGAAGGGTACGGGATATTAAAATCTCTCCTTCGGGCCTGAAGGCCGCGTTCTGGAGCTGTCACTATTATCTGGACGATGGTTGGAATTATGTCGCTTACCGCGGAGTTAACGGTGGCCCAGGGACGCCGGAGACCATAATGTACCGGGTGCAGTGATATCTCCTTCGGCAGTCATTAATAAAAAAAGACTACATTTGGATATTGGTAAAAAAAGAATTACCTTTGGATAAAATATGAGCGCTGATAATACATATCGTTATAAAGCATCCTTCCTCGGAGTCAATGGGGGGGGGAATTTTATGCATTAATTCAGACTTTACGGGATTTGTCCTGCAGTCTTGATTTCAA
>JAZUEO010000100.1:0-7441 GCA_045640205.1 Candidatus Coprenecus sp.
GCTTTATCCCCATAGCCACTGTGCTGCCCAATATTCCTCCAAAGATGGAGTTTACACCGAAGGCACTGGAGAAGATGAGTCCGAATATAGATGGAATGGAATCGATATTGGCAATGAGAATAACGATGGCTACCAATATGTAAGCCAGAGCCATAAACGGGCATACGATGGTGGCCACCTTCGCTATTCTGCTCGCTCCACCGATGATAACCATACCGAGAACAAACGCTAATGCAATCCCTGTCCATAAAGGATTGACATCAAAGGAGTTTTCGAATGCCGTGGACAAACCGTTGGCCTGCACGAGAACTAAGAGCATACCGTATCCGAGTATGGTTAAAACAGCAAATATGACGGCAAGAACGGGAGAATGAAGGCCCCGGGCTATATATGCCGTAGGGCCGCCACGCAGTTTCCCGTTGTATTCGAACTGGTATTTGTTCGCAAGGGTGGATTCTGTGAATGCTGTGGCTGCACCGAAAAATGCCACCACCCACATCCAGAATACCGAACCGGGGCCTCCTAAGGCGATGGCAGTGGCTACACCTACTATGTTTCCGGTCCCCACCCTCCCGGCAAGCGCCACGAAAAATGCCTGGAACGAAGAAAATGTATCACCTGTCCTTTTTTTCCCGGATGAGCCGAAAAGCAGTCGTACCATCAAAGGAACTTTCCTCAGCTGTACACAACGGGTACGGACTGTAAAATACAGGCCGACACCCAGCAGCAGTATTATGAGAGCAGGACTCCAGATGATGGCATTGAGAATGTCAATTATTTTTTCCATAAATCGCCGTGCAAAGGTAACCAAAAAACAAAAAAATAAAGTAACTTCGCAAAACGTATCAACATAAACAGTACTATGTATAAAGATTTTCAAGCATACCTCCGGAATGAGCTTCAGAACATCGAAGAAGCCGGACTTTATAAAAACGAAAGGATAATCACCTCCCCACAGAGAGCCAATATCACTGTGGGCGACGGAAAAGAAGTATTGAACTTCTGCGCCAACAATTATCTTGGTCTGGCTGACAGTCCCCAGCTGGTGGAAGCTGCCAAAAAAGCTCTTGACACTCACGGTTACGGTATGTCATCTGTCCGTTTCATCTGCGGGACTGGAGACCTCCACAAGACTTTGGAAGCCAGAATAGCAGAATTCTTCGGCACGGAAGACACCATTCTCTACGCTGCCTGCTTCGATGCCAACGGAGGGGTTTTCGAACCTCTTCTAAATGAACAGGATGCCATTATCTCCGACTCCCTGAACCACGCCTCCATCATTGACGGAGTCCGTCTCTGCAAGGCACAGCGTTACCGTTATGCCAATGCCGATATGGAAGAACTCGAAAACTGCCTCAAGGTGGCTCAGGCTCAGCGTCACCGCCTGATAGTGACTGACGGTGTATTCTCGATGGACGGCAATGTCTGCCCTCTGGACCGAATTTACGCTCTCGCTGAAAAATACAATGCGATGGTGATGGTCGATGAATCCCACTCGGCCGGTGTCGTCGGAAAAACCGGACGCGGTGTCACCGAACAGTATAATCTTCGCGGAAAAATAGAGATTCTTACCGGGACACTCGGAAAGGCGTTCGGCGGTGCAGTAGGTGGATTTACCACAGGGAAGAAAGAAATCATCGCTATGCTTAGACAGCGTTCCAGACCATATCTGTTCTCAAACTCGATTCCTCCGATGATAGCCGCCGCCGGTATCCGTATGTTCGATATGATGGCCTCCACCAATGAACTGCAGGACAGGCTTCACGAAAACACCGCATACTTCGTGCAGAAGATGAAGGATGCAGGTTTCGATATAAAGCCTACCCAGAGTGCCATTTGCGCAGTTATGCTCTATGATGCCAAACTGTCACAGGATTTCGCGGCCCGTCTTCAGGATGAGGGAATCTATGTAACCGGTTTCTATTATCCGGTCGTTCCCAAAGGACAGGCGCGTATCCGTGTACAGGTAAGTGCAGGCCACAAGAGAGAACATCTTGACAAATGTATCGCAGCCTTCACTAAAATAGGAAAGGAACTCGGTGTACTGAAATAGTTTAACGCTTCAAAGTGACGTTCTTTTCGTATTCTGAGATATCCTTCAGGTAGCCGGTACCGGTGGGAACACCGTTCCTTTCACAGAATTCATCATAAACGTCACCCCAAGGCATAGTCTTGGCCTCTTCGAGGTAGGTGAGCACTTTACAGGTATTCCCTTCGAGTTCCGCCTCGCGGATGATACCGGTAGGTTCCAGCATAGCCCTGAGCATACATTTCTGAGCTGCGCGTGAGCCTATGACATACGCACCTATACGGTTTATGGCTCCGTCGAAATAGTCCAGTCCGTAGTGTACTCTTTCGAGAGCGTCAGCCCTGATAATTTCCGCGAAGAGTTCAAGGGTGGAATCATCCATCAGAGTAACGTGGTCCGAATCCCAGCGGACAGGACGCGAAACGTGAAGCATCAGTTCCGGCACAAATTGAAGCAGAGCGCTGACCTTCTCCGCAGGACTTTCCGTGGGATGGTAGTGGCCCGTATCGATGGTGGGAATTTTCCCATTGGCAGCGGCATAAGCCGTATAGAAATCGTGAGAACCCACGGTAAAGCTTTCAAGACCTATTCCGAACACCTTACCCTCGATGCAGTCTTTCATGTTTTCTTTCTTTTCGGCAAATATGCGGTCAAGTGATTCCTTCAGGAAAGTACGGTACATATAATGATTCACACTCAAGTCCTTGCATCCGTCGTGAACCCATACATTCATTATACAAGGGTCGCCCTGAGCCTTTCCCATCGCATCAGCGATGTCACGGCAACGCTGTGTATGGCGCACCCAGAAATCACGGATACCCTTGTCCGGACTTGAAAGGGTAAGATTTCCGCTCTTGGGATGAGAGAAGGAGGTGGAGTTGAAATCAAGGGGTGTTTTATTTTCGCGTCCCCAGTCAATCCATCCCTGAAAATGCTCCGGTCCCACCTGGTCACGGTCCACTTTCCTGCCTCCGAATTCGCCGTAGATTTCGTGCAGATTCAAACGGTGAGTTCCGGGAATCAAGGATTTGGCTTTCATAATATCGGAACGGAGTTCATCAACGTTGCGTGCCTTCCCGGGATAATTGCCCGTAGCCTGAATGCCACCTGTCAAGTCTCCGGCACTTTCAAATCCAGCCACGTCATCTGCCTGCCAGCAATGCATCGAGAGGTGAAAATTCTGTAATTTGTCCAACACCTTTTCGGTATCGATTCCAAGTGCGGCATAACGCTCGCGTGCTATTTCATATGCTTTCATCTGTGTATGATTGATATTTGATTTCCGTGTTTTTCCAATGACAATTATAACGAAAAAAAAGCGGTTCCGCAAAGGGAACCGCTTATTAAAAATATCAGAAATTATCCTTAGTCGCTGAGGGAGAATCTGTAGAAACCGGTAATTTTAGCCTCTGAATCCACACTTGCGAGATATTCCTTAACGGAAATCTTACCCATCTGAACGAATTCCTGCTCTTCAAGAGTAGATTCCTTGAAGAATTTGGAAAGACGTCCCTGAGCGATGTTCTGAATCATCTGCTCCGGAAGATTGGCAGCTTTCTGCTCCGCAACGGTCTTTTTTATCTCACGAGCCTGCTCTGCCTGCTCGGGTGTAATCCAACCCTTACCCATATTGGATTCGATATGGGCTTCACTGTCAACGTGGGCAGGATTGATACCGGCTTTCTTCAAGGCAGCCTCGACAGCTTTCGTTATCTGTTCTTCCTTTGTCTTCTCAATGGCGATTTCGAGCTCTTTTTCCACTACCGACTTGGGACAGTCATTACGTGAGATGGAAACGGGATTCATGGCAGTAACCTGCATGGCGATTTCCTTTCCTACGTGAGCATCGATGGTCTTGTTAAAGGCAACGATGGAAGAAACCTTATTGTTCATATGAATATAAGGGGCGATGAATCCGCCGGTCAGCTTGGCATAGAAGGGAATAGCGTGTTTCTCACCGGTTTTTCCCGTCTGAGCGGTAACGATTTCACCTACGGTCTGACCGTTCGATGCAGTTACATCCATAAGCGCCTCCTTGTCAGCGGGAAGAGCCTTGAGAGCAGCGTCGGCTATCAGAGCGGCAGCTTCCTTGAATTCCGCCGTGTTGGCCACGAAGTCGGTCTCGCAACCGAGGCATACCAGAACGGCTATGGTACCGTCTTCGGTAACCTTGGCGATTACAGCACCTTCCGATGTTTCACGGTCGGCACGTTTGGCTGCTACCAACTTACCCTTTTCACGAATAATTTCCTGTGCTTTATCAAAGTCACCACCGGCCTCTACAAGAGCCTTCTTGCAGTCCATCATTCCGGCACCGGTCATTTTGCGAAGTTTCGCAACGTCTGCAGCTTTTATTTCCATAGCAATTATTCGTTTTCTTTAACTTGAGCCTCCTCAGCGGGTTTTTCTTCCGCCTTGGGAGCGTTTCTGCGTGAACGTATTTTCTTTACTGGAGTCTCTTCGGCTGTTTCGGCACTGGCTTTTGCCTCTTCTTCCTTATCCTTTTCAAGTTTCCTTTCCTCGAGTCCTTCCTTCATCGCTGCGCAAAGGACGGAGAGAACGGCAGATACTGACTTGGCAGCATCATCATTTGCAGGAATTACGTAATCAATAGGGGTAGGATCGCAACAAGTATCAACCATAGCGATTACCGGAATATGAAGGCGATTGGCCTCTTTAACAGCATTCATCTCTTTCTGTACGTCAACTACGAAAAGAGCTGAAGGGAGACGGTTCATATCCGCGATGGAGCCGAGGTTCTTTTCGAGTTTGGCTCTCTGGCGGGTTACCTGGAGACGCTCGCGTTTTGCGAGGGTTTCAAATGTGCCGTCAGCTATCATCTTGTCGATGGTATTCATCTTCTTGACGGCTTTGCGGATGGTGGGGAAATTAGTAAGCATTCCACCGGGCCATCTTTCTGTGACATAAGGCATACCGACGCTCTGAGCGTACTCGGCTACGATATCCTTTGCCTGTTTCTTGGTGGCAACGAAAAGAATTCTGCGGCCTGTGCTGGCAAGCTGCTTCATCAGATTGGCTGCCTCGTCTATTTTGACAACAGTCTTGTGCAGGTCAATAATGTGTATCCCGTTTTTCTCCATAAAAATATAAGGAGCCATCTTGGGATTCCATTTTCTCTTCAGGTGACCGAAGTGAACACCTGCATCGAGGAGTTCTTGGAAATTTGTTCTAGGCATTTCAGTGCTTTTTAAAATTTGTTTTTTCTCTTTTTAAGAGTTCTCTTTTTTAATCGGGAAGTAGCGGTATCCATACCGGTCTTCTCCATTTTCCGCAGTCAGGCAAACTGCCGGCAGCCTTAAGGAAGGATCCTGTAGTTTTAAGCCTGCTCTGTGCTTTTTTGTAAATCGACGTCAATATAAAAATACTAACGTTTGCTGAACTGGAAGCGTCTGCGTGCACCGGGCTGACCAGGTTTCTTTCTCTCGACCTCGCGGGCATCGCGGGTGAGAAAACCATTGGTTTTCAGCACTGAACGGTAAGCTTCCTTATCGACCTCGCAGAGAGCGCGGGAGATAGCCATACGAAGGGCTTCTGCCTGTCCCTTGATGCCGCCGCCATCAATATTGGCTTTGATGTCGAACTTGGCAATAGTTCCGGTCACGTCGAGAGGCTGTTTTACGATATAACGGAGAGTGTCTTCCTTGAAGTATTCTTCAAGAGTACGGCCGTTAATGGTAATGTTACCGTTTCCGACAGTGTTTACATAAACGCGAGCAACAGCTGATTTACGTCTTCCAAGGGCGTTAACTAATTCCATCTGTTTACTTTAAATCGTTTAAATTAATACTTTTGGGGTTCTGGGCCTGGTGAGGATGTTCGGCACCTGCATAAACGTAGAGATTGCCATACAATTTGCTACCAAGGCGGGTTTTGGGAAGCATGCCCTTCACGGCTTCTTCCACGACGGCTTCGGGTTTGCGCGAGAGGAGTTCCTTCGGGGTGGCGAAACGCTGTCCTCCGGGATAACCGGTATGACGAACGTAAACCTTGTCAGTCAACTTCTTACCTGTAAGACGAACCTTTTCGCAATTAACAACGATAACGTTGTCACCACAGTCAAGGTTCGGGGTAAAATTGACTTTGTACTTACCACGGAGCATATTTGCTACCTTGGAAGCAAGCCGCCCGAGAATCTCATCGGTGGCATCAACCACAACCCACTCCTTTTGAATGGAAGCGGGAGTCGCCGACACTGTTTTGTAACTGAGTGTGTCCACTGTGTTGATTTTTAAGTTAATACTATAATTGTTGCGTTACCCCATAATTTTGGGGGCTGCAAAGATAGGAATTTATTTTAAAGGAGCAAAAAAACACCGGGTTAACTAAGATGTCATAGCCTCCAACATCTCGTTCAGTGCATCTTCACGCGCCTTTGCCTGTTCCGGTGCAAATTCCTTCAAGATATCTACAACATAATAATATAAATGGTAATTCACCTCGAAACAATCCTTGTCAAGCAGTTCACCCATAAATTCTCCTCCACAAAGTTTCATACATTTGAAAGCTTCATCCATAAAGATATCGGCCAATTGCTGACCCTTGTCTCTTTCCCCGCACTTGAAATAGATATCTATGGCAGTAATCATCATATACTCGTTCAACGAGCTTCCCGAGAAAAGAATCGAGGCATTCAAAGGGACATTTTCAGGCTTTATATATTCCTGCATCCTGTCGAGAACCTGCACCGCCTTCTCTTTTTCTCCGGCATCATACAGGGCTACGGACGTCTGTATGAAAACATTCCGGAGATTCACGGTACCGGTAAATGTGGACATATTCTGATAATCCGAATAATAGTCCCCAGTGAAGCTGTCCCATTTCCATACATTCATCACCTTGTCATACATTTTGTACGGGTCTATCTGCCCGACTTCCACGTTGGATATCTTGCTCTTTATGGGTACGAACTTATACGCGAAACCGTCGAACTGAAGATACTCCCGCAAGCCGATATTCAGGTCTCCTCCAAGAGAGAAGAAATACAGTGGACGATTCCAGTCATAATTGGCAAACATATCCAAGGTAATGAGTTCAGGTTTCGTGAGATGTGTATGCTTTTCAGGTATAACCAATTCAACTGTATCCAGAATCTTGTCATAATCAGCTTCGGCCACTATCCCGTATTTTTTCACATTTTCCTTATTGACGGGGATTTTAACCTTGAAGGTAGGGAAGAAGTCCACCATCTCCCCATACTGTTCCATCTTGATTTTGGGGCTGTTGAAAACATCCATCGCTTCTTTGGCCGTTAACGGGCGGACGGCGCGTTCCAGAACGGGAATCCATTCATTCGTTCCATACAGATAACTTTCCCGACTGCAGGAGAGTCGGACCGGATCGCTCTCATATTGTTTTTTCCTTATCTGATCGATATACCAGTCCGTGCCCAAA
>JAZUEO010000101.1:0-12849 GCA_045640205.1 Candidatus Coprenecus sp.
GGCGCAGGGGAAGTCAACCTCTATCTGGCCGAATTTGCCTTCATCGAAGGTTCCTATGGTGACGCGGTGAATTTCTACAATAAAGGTGTGACCGCTTCCGTACAGGAATACGACAAACTCGCAGGTCTCAACAAGATTCCCTATTACGGAACTACATATGGTTATGACCCCAACGAGAAACCAATCGAACTCAAGAATGGAGAAATCGATGCCATGATGGCTACCCCCAATGTTACCATTTCGGCATCCAATGATCCTCTGAATCTTGAGAAAATCTACCTCCAGCAGTTGATTCACTTCTCCCTCCAGCCTGATGACCAATTCGTAACTGCACGCAGGTCCGGATACCCCAAGACCAACTCGACTCTCATTCCATTCGTCGAATTGAGCCAGGTTCAAATGACAGGTATCCCCCGCCGTTTCGGAGTGGGCCAGCCTCTGGATACCGATTTGATGAAAGAAAACAAGAATACGGCTTACAGTGAGCAGGGAATCACACCCGGGACCAACCAGTCAGGTACAGGATATCTCAACAGTACTGTCCTGAACACCGAACGTCTCTGGATGGACAAAAACGCTCCCCAGTGGGGTCAGGGTTCCGCACAGTAACAACAAGTATAAATTTTCAACAGTTCTTTTAAAAGTGGGGCGCAATCCCCACTTTTTTTTTACATTTGACATTATTAAAAACCATTAGTATGAAAAGATTGATCATCTCCACTACCATACTGCTTTCAGTATCGACAGTAATCTCTTTCGCTCAGGAATTTTATCAGCCACCAACGGATGCCACAGTCAAAGAAAGACTTTCTGAATGGCAGGACCTGAAATTCGGTGTCATATTCCATTTTGGCCTTTATTCTCACCCAGGCATTTGCGAGTCATGGCCGATATGCTCAGAAGACTGGATAGAACGCTCCCCTGAATACACCTATGAATCATACAAGAGATGGTACTGGGGGCTCGCCGACGCATTCAAACCGACCGCTTTTAACCCTTCCCAATGGGCAGATGCCGTCAAGAATTCTGGAGCGGGATATATGATTTTCACTACCAAACATCACGACGGGTTCTGTATGTTCGACAGTAAGGAAACGGATTTCACGATAGCCAATTACGGACTCAAGGGAGACCCCAGGGCAGACGTGGCCGCCAAGGTATTCGACGCCTTCCGTGACAGAGGACTCAAAGTGGGGGCATATTACTCCAAACCTGACTGGCACTGCCAGTATTACTGGTGGGACAAATATGCCACTGCAGACCGCCACCACAATTATGACGAGAAAAAATATCCCGAGCGTTGGCAGGCATACAAGGACTTTACCTACCACCAGATACGCGAATTGATGAGCAACTACGGACACATTGACATCCTGTGGCTCGACGGCGGCTGGGTAGCGTCGGGGACACGCGAAGACATCGATATGGACAGAATCGGCAATATGGCCCTGCAGAAACAGCCCGGTCTGATAGTAGTGGACAGAACGGTCGGGGGGAAATGGGAAAATTATTGCACTCCGGAACAAATGGTTCCGGAAAAGCCCTATGACTGTCCTTGGGAGAGTTGTATGACTCTCAGCCACGCCTGGGGTTATGCCAATAATGCCAAATTCAAATCGGCGGTCAGAGTCGTATCTACACTTGCCGAAATAACGGCAAAGGGGGGGTCGCTCCTTCTTGGTATCGGTCCGAATCCCAACGGTCTGATAGAGCAGGCCGTGGTGGACACTCTCGCCAAAATAGGAAAATGGCTCGACAAGAATGGTGAAGCCATTTATGCCACCCGCAAAGCCCCTGTCTACCATGATGGCAACCTCTGGTTCACGGCATCAAAGGATGGTTCTAAATATTATGCCATCTATGGTCTGAAAGATAATGAAACTGTTCCCGCCACAATAGAGTTTCACCAGTTGAAACCTACCAAAGGCGCCCGAATGACACTTCTTGGCACCGATGCAAACCTGAACTGGAAAAGGTCTGAAAACGGAACGGTAAGCGTAAAACTCCCTCGCTCCGTGGACAATACCCAGCCTGTCGCCATTCGCCTGACAGGTTTTGACTTTAATTCTGTAAACAGATAAAAGAATATGAAGAGATCTTTGTTATTCTTGCTAATGGCACTGCCTTTTACGGTGAATGCCAATGATTCCGTGCGTGTATATGATGCGCAGCGAACGACTGACCGGATAGTAATAGACGGACAACTGAAAGAAAATGCCTGGAAGAAGGCGGCTCCGAGTTCCCTCTTCGTCGACATCCGAGGAGAGGAATATCCCACTCCGACAAAATCCACTACGATGAAGATGGTGTGGGACGAAGATTTCCTCTATGTAGGAGCCGAAATTAAGGAAGACAACATAACCGGTCGGCTCACGAAACACGACGACATCATTTTTCACGACAATGACTTCGAGGTGTTCATCGACCCGTACGGGGATGGTAAACTCTATTATGAATTGGAGAATAACGCGCTTGGCACGGTAATGGACCTTATGATGGAGAAACCTTACTCCGATGGAGGGCAATTCATAATGAACTGGGACTGCAAGGGTTTGAAACTGGCTGTTTCTCACGACGGTACGCTCAACGACGACAAGAATGTGGACAAGGCGTGGTATGTGGAGATGGCCATCCCCTTCGACGCTCTTGCCCGCGGTTTTACGGACCCGCGACTCAACAAGGTGTGGAGAATGAATTTTTCCCGCGTGGAATGGCTTAAAAAAGGAGGGCCCGAAGAGAACTGGGTGTGGGCGCCCACCGGCAAGGTTGATATACATATCCCTTCAAAATGGGGATATGTCAGGTTCTGCGATGGTGAGTTCGTACCTGAAATGCCCGCGACGAAAATAGTCAAGAACTGGATGTGGGAGGGCTTGAAGCCTGACTGGACCGATGAACAATATACGGCTCATTTTAAAAAAGCCTATGACTGCGGCATCTGCGCCATTTTCTTTGAAGGCTATGACGAGCGCATATATCGGTTGTGTAAGGAATCGGGGCTTGAAGCACACTACTGGCTCTGGACCTTGAACAGAGCCGATATGCTTAAGGAACATCCGGAGTGGGGTGCAGTTAACCGAAAAGGAGAGTCCAGTTATGACAAACCTGCGTACGTGGATTACTATCGTTTCTTATGTCCATCCCGTCCTGAGGTAGCGGATGCCATTGCTGCCGATTATCTCAGGTGCGCAAACTTGAAATATGTTGACGGCATGATGCTGGATTATGTGCGTTATCCTGATGTCATTCTTCCTGTATCCCTGTGGAGCAGGTATGACATAGATCAGAGTCGGGAACTGCCCGAATATGATTATTGTTACTGCGATGCCTGCCGTGCGAAATTCAAGGAGCAGACAGGACGAGACCCTCTGGATGACAAATATCCCTACGAAGACCAGTCCTGGATTAATTTCCGTTATGACGCTATTACAAGTGTCGTAACGAAGATTTATGACACACTCGCCGCTGACGGCAAATTCCTTTCTGCAGCCGTTTTTCCCGGTCCGTCAATGGCGAAGAAAATGGTCCGGCAGGATTGGGGCAACTGGCCGCTCAAGGCATACTTCCCTATGACATACAACGGTTTCTATAATGAAGGACCGGAATGGATAGGCCGCTCTATCGCGGAGAGTGTCAAGGCAGTCAGTGACAAAGCCGCCGTCTATGCGGGGCTTATGTTCCCCGACCTCAAAGGTGAAAATCTGGAAAAAGCCCTCGATGCTGCCTATGACAACGGCGCATCCGGGGTTTCATTTTTCGCCGGACCGGATGACGCCGGTCTCGAAAGATTCAAGGCTTATTTGGAAGAACATAATTACAAACCTCTGAGATAAGAATCCGGGGGATGGCGCACAGATAACCTTTGAAGTTGTTCTCCGGAAGAATTTCTATCGATTTGCAGGCATTGTCCGACAATTCCTCAAGTTTCTTTTGTGCCGAAGGAATCCCTCCGTTTTCGAGAACGAATGATTTTATCTGCTTGATAATGGCGCGGTTCTTTTCTCCGAAAGCATCCGTTACGTCTATTCCGGAAAGCAGGGTCAGAATATTTTCCCTTTCCTGAGGTGCATTGTCAAGGGCGCAGAGCAGAGGAATGGTGATTTTCCTTTCAGCGATATCACAGTCGCTATCCTTGCCGGTGGCTCCTGAATCGGAATAGTCAAGGATATCATCACGCATCTGAAAAAGGAGTCCCAGATTGAAGGCATATTCGCGCAACGCCTCCAACTGCCTTTCTTCGGCTCCCACAACCATCGCCGCCGAGACTATGGAAGAGACGAATAGTGACGCCGTCTTACATCGTATGATTTCCAAATAATCCTCCAGAGTGGTATCCAGTTTTTCCGCTTTGTCCATTTGCAGGATTTCTCCCGAGGCAAGGTCTCCAATGGTTCCGCTGAACAGTTCCATAATGCTCAAGTTCCCGAGTCCGATCAGAAGGCTGACTGCCCTTGAAAGCCAGTAGTCTCCCATCAGGACAGATGCTCCCTGCGAGAAGAGCGAGCGTACTGTCGCAGCTCCCCGCCTCAAATCGCTCTCATCCACCACATCATCGTGAAGCAATGTGGCGGTATGAATGATTTCAGAGACGGCCGCACAAGTTACGGCATCCTCATTAATCCCCCTTCCCAGAGAAGAGGCGGCGCACAGAGCCAGAAGCGGACGCAGTTTTTTCCCGGAATGTTCAAGCAGATACCCGTTTATAGTGTTCAGCAGTTCATTCCCGGAATGCAATGCCGAGACCGTCAAGGTCTCAAACGATTTCCATTCAGCGGATATTTCCTTTTGGATGGACTCAGTCAGATGCATAGTAACGTCCAAATCAGAACATAAAACCGACCGAAATTTCCAGACCGCGCATTTTGGCATCTTCAAATGCATGCGGCAGGAACCCGGAATCCTTCAACAACTTGTTGAAATTCCAATTGTACTTGGCAGATATCTGGAGTCTCCAGAACTCAAATCCTATTCCGGCTCCGATACCACCCATAAAATAATTTGTATCTCCGGACAGAACTTCGATGTGCTTTCCTGCGGCATCCTCCCACTTGAATCTGTTAAACAGAGTAAACCCTATGAAAGGGGATACCTGCGCATATATTCTGAATCCGTTGAAATCGGGTCCCCACTGTATATTAAGGGGGATGTAAAGGTTTCCGTTATAGAGTGTCCCATCGAGACCGGAATTGGACACCCTGGCACTGGTTCCCGCCTGAAAATACAGCAGTTCGGGCTGAATCGCGAAAAAAAGCGGCAGCTTGGCCTTGAATGCAAGACCGACATTGAAACCGGTATTATCGCGAAGGTCCACATCCTGTATCCCGTTCAAGCCGGTCACCCCTGAATAATTCAATCCTGCCTTGATACCCCAGGAAGTTTTCTTCCCGTTGTCCCAGGCAGACAGCGACGTCATACCGGACGCCAGTAATATAAGCGACAGAGTCACTGAAAGAAAAGAGCGCGACATCACAGAATACTTTGAAGTTTCTCCACTATCTGAGCCTTGCCCGCTGCTCCCACCATACGCTCCTTGAGTTCTCCGCCTTTGAAGAAAAGAAGGGTGGGTATATTTCTGATTCCGAATTTGAGAGGCAAATCATCGACCTCGTCCACATTGCACTTGGCGACAATGCACTTGCCTTCATATTCTTTAGACAGTTCCTCGACTATCGGAGATATCATCTTGCACGGGCCGCACCACGGAGCCCAAAAATCCAGTAATACAGGTAGCGATGATCCTGTTACCATTTCCTCAAAATTAGAATCGTTGATTTCCATCATAATATTTAGAAGTTTAGAAGAAAAAAACAAGCCCGAGGTCCACTCCACGGAGTTTCCCTGTTTCATTTTTATAAAAATCCGTAATATTCCAATTATATCTGCATTGAATCTGAAAATGCCACAAGTCGATTCCTCCTCCCACACCGAATCCTGCCTGAAAAGGGTTCACCGCCATATTTTCTCCCGAAGAAAGGGGAAGATTGAGATAAGGGGTGACACAGAGAAACGGCCTTATCAATACCAAATCCAACCCTACTTGAAAATTGACCGGTATTTCCAGCATCTGTCGGTCATACTTGTATATGTAATTCAGTTCCGGCTGCACTGCCATCCCTGAAACGGGAAGATATACATTCAGCGCGACACCTCCTCCGCCACCCCTCAAGGTCGGAGCACCTGCAGATGAAAGCCCGGCAGTCTGATATGTCCCCCTCACGCCTATCTTTCCCCATCCGAAAGCATATGCACTTCCCGATGCCGCCAATGACAACACAGATATCAGAGTAAACAGAACTATCCTTTTCATAACACGGGAATCACTTCGCGAAGATAATCATTTTTTTCTCTCAAACTCCCGCGAAATCACATTCTCGCAAGATGAACAGTCAAATGCCACTTTGAACGTTTTTCCATTATTGGAAAGAAACAGAGGGAGGGCTCGCTCCCCTTTTTTCTGCCGCGGGCACAGTCCAAGTTCGTAGCGCAGACAATATTTGGTTCTCATCAATTCCCCATATTCCCCTGATATGTCTCCATCGAGTTCAAAAGCATCGGCAGGTATTATCCCTGCCATTTCATATACTTTCACTGCCAAAGAATTGGAACAATTCAAGCGGATTTTCTGAGCCGGAGGCCTGATGGCGCCCATCCTGTCCGTCACCCTGGACAATTCATATCTCTTTCCGCGCCTGCCAATCTGCTCATCAAGCAGTCCGGCAAGTCCTCTGCGGAGCGCATTGAGTCCGGAAGCAGGCAGAAACGGCAAATCACCTTGCGGCAGAGAAACTACCCTGAACGCATAAGGAGGAACAAGTTTCCCCAGCGAGGTGATGATATTCCGGCTGGCCAATTCCCTGTTCTGCGCGGGAGGGGCATCCCTAAGCGGGCATTCAGCCTTCCTTCCATCTTCCGATATGGCGCTGATTTTCCCATTTTCGAGCTTCAATTCCACCCTTACAAAGCGATGTGGCATATTCTTTTCCAGTTCCCGTTCAAAGCTGGTATTGAAATTACGATAAACGGTGACTCCCGGTTTCAAACCCTTCACAGCCTTGGTTTCCACCATAGTTCCGCTGACAACATCCGCCCGGACACCCGTCACCTCTCCTTCATCGTTTATGAAACACAGTCCGTCTCCGTTATGGATTACGGGACTTCCCCCTATCGCAAATCTGACGTTCCTCCCTCCCGCGGCTTCCATACGCACGACATTCCCCATACGTTCTCCTATGCCTTTGGCCGTATCCATACTGCTCCATTGCCCTCGCTTCCCATCTATAAAAAAATCGGTGAAACCTCTGGTGAAAGTAGCCTCAAGGGAAGGCTCGAATCCGTCCTGAAGCACTCCGAAAGATGAATGGCGGTACTGCGACCCCATTTCACCATCAAGAAAGTCATCTATCACCTTACGGTATCGACGCACCGTATTCTTTACGTAAGAAGCGTTCTTAAGCCGGCCCTCTATCTTGAACGAAGTCACACCGGCATCGATAAGGTCTGGCAGCCGGTCGGACAAATTCAGGTCCTTGAGGGAAAGAACCGCCTTGTCTTTCTGCAATGTACGCCCAGCCGAATCCATCAGGTCATAACGGGAACGGCAGGCTTGAATACACTCTCCCCTGTTCGCGCTCCTCCCCGCCAGGTGACAGCTCATATAGCACTGCCCGCTGTAACTGACACACAAAGCTCCGTGCACGAACGTTTCCAAGTCGCAGGTGACAGCTGCCCGGATGTCGCGAATCTGTTCCAATGAAAGTTCCCTTGCCAGAATGAGCCGCTTGAATCCCAGTGACTCCAGCCACCGCGCCTGGTCTGGAGTTCTGATATTGCACTGCGTGGAAGCGAACAGGTCTATGGGAGGAAGGTCCATATCCAGAATACCCATATCCTGAACGATGATGGCATCACAACCCGCCTCATAGCATTCGATTATCAGTTTACGGGCAGGTTCGAGTTCGTTCTCCCTCAGTATGGTGTTTACCGTAACATATACCTTGACACCGAACTGTCTCGCATACCGGGCCAGAGCGGCTATGTCCCTTACCGGATTACCCGCCGACTCCCGTGCTCCGAATGACGGGCCTGCCATATATACGGCATCGGCACCGCAGTCAACAGCCGCGATGCCGATATCCCTGTTTCCAGCCGGAGCCAGAAGTTCAAGTTCTTTTAACATCCGAGTTCCTTGACCTTTCCGGCAGCATACGCACCGAAGTTGGCATCAGCCGCAGGGATCTGCTTGAAGTATCCACAAGCCTCTGACTTCTTTCCGAGTTTTTCAAGAGAATCGGCGATTTGATACAGAGTCTGGTTCATATCCTTCGCCTGAGGATTACCGGCGATATACTTGGTAAGACAATCGACTGTCTCGGCATATTTCTTGGCGGCATAAGCGGCCTTACCGGCGATGCTGAGAGCCTTCACTCCCTCAGGAGTATTGTAAGAAGCAGCCTTTATGCCAGCCTCATAAGCTTCAGTAAATTTCTTGGCTTTATAAGATGCGACACTGACACCATAGTAGTACTTGGCCAGCTCTTTTTCGACCTTGTCACCCAAACCGAGTTCCTTGGCCTTGTCAAAAGCGGCGAAAGCTGCGGTTTCATCATTGGCACGTACAGCGGACTGGCCTAATAATAGCCACGCCTGCCCGTTTGAAGGGTCAGTCTCGGTAGCTTTCTGGAAATGGTCGGCAGCTCCGGCAAAATCCTTTTCTTTCAATTCACCCTGTCCCTGAGCCAGATAAACCATCGCAGTGATTTCTTTCGCTTCCTGAATACTCTCTTCCTGAGCATATTCACCCGCTTTCGCAGACGCGGTTTCGAGAGATGAAAGAGCCTCGGCATAATTCTTGTCATTAATCAGGCCCTTGGCCACCTGAATATAGAGAGCAGGTATCGTTTTCTTGCAATTGGCAGCAAGTTCGTCGGCATCGGCACCGACAGCGGCAGCCATAGTAAGGGCACTTTCGAATTTCTCGATGGCCAACTGATAGTTTCCGTCATTAAGTGCCGTCGCACCTTCATTGTAAGCATTGGTAGCACTTTCCAAATCCTGAGCGGACATCATAGAAAAAGAGATGAACGCAGAAGCTAAAATCAAAACGAGTTTTTTCATATTTATGACATTATTAAATTTTCAAATACGTTAAGAAGCTCCAAAGAATCTTTATGGGCTCCATTAAAAATTCTTACGGCTACAAAAATAGTAAATTAATCTCTACTTTTGCAATATGAAACGTTTCTCTATATATATCATATTATTTTTACTGTCCTTCATCAGCTCAGCCCAAAATAAAGTCATCATCCCCAATGATCCCTCCATCATTACAGGCAAGATGACAAACGGACTCACGTTCTATCTGGTCAAGGACTCGGAAGCCCACAAGGGACATGCCGATTTCTATATGGTACAAAACTGGGGAACTTCAGTGGAACAGCCTTCGGAAAAAGGAATGACAACACTTCTGGCAGGGATGAACCTCATAGAAAGCCGCGGTTTCCCCGCCGGGACTATGTTTGTTTCTCTAGCGACACTCGGGATTCCTTTGGACAATTCCCTCGTATTTGATATAGGTCCCGATAATATCATAATGGGACTGAAAAACATACCTGTTACAAATCCTGCCTCTATCGATGACGTTCTTTCAGCATTAATCAATATGTGCTCCGGAGCTGACCCCAACGAAGGTACTCTCGATTCCGGAAAATCATTTTTACTCAACAATACCGCCAGGAACCTGACTCCCGCCCTGCGTGAACGGGATGACCTGCTCCGCGCCCTATTCCCGGAACGCACGGATATGCTGACTAACATGGAGGCGGAAATTGACAGCATAGCCGGAAGCGATGCCCTTCAGGTCTGGGATTTCCAGAAGAAATGGTTCCGCCCTGCGACACAAGCCATCGTAATCATCGGTGACATAGATATAAATTCGGTACAAGGCAAAATTTCCCTTCTTTCCCGTACTCTTCCGCAGGGCGACAAAATGAGCATTCCACCAAAAACAGTGGAACTGAAAAAAGGAGAAGAATTCTTTCATTCCTATATCGACAAGGAGGCTGTTGATGCTGCCGTCACCATCGATTTCCTTTTCTCCCCACTCCAAGTTCAAGATAAAAACACTCCCGTCGCTCTGGTCCAGAACTATATTCATTCCTTCATACGCCACATCATCGACAGACGGCTTGACGCACTGAAACGCTCCGTCTCATTCCCTATCAGCGGATATGACGTCACTTCAGGGAATTTCTACGGCCTGAATGGAACCGACAGGCTAAGCATTACCCTTCATACCTCACCTGCCTATACTCAGGATGCTGTCGAATTCCTTTCCGCTTTCATCGAAAAACTCAAGAAAGGGATTACGGAAGATGATTTCATCGCCGCATCGCAATGGTGTCTGGCGAAAGCCTCGGATAAAGCGGATTTCACCGAAGGCATTTTCAATCACTTCCTGAATGGGGACAACGTCTTTGCAGTCAAAGACAAGACCGAATACACAGCCAAACTCAAAAATGCCCTCAGTATGGCCCAGATGAATGCCTACCTCGAATCTTTTTTCGAAGATGACACATACCGTATCATTCACTGCATTTCCCCTTTCGAAATATCGGATGAAGAGCTCAAGGAAGCATTCCGATATGGTAAAGAACTCCATCTCAATGACGGCATAAAAGCCAAGGTTCATCAGGCAAATACCCAGCTTGCCAAAATCAAGGCACCGATTACAGAACCAGTTACCGGTTCACTGCTATATTTGCTACCGAATAACTCGAAAGTTTATTTCAAAAGAAACACCACCGAACCTGGCAAGATATCCATCAAGGCCATAGCCAAAGGAGGACTCTCAGCTGCAGAAAGGTCTTGCGTCTTTATCTCACGGTATATGAAAGGCCTCACCCCTCTTACCCTCCCGGACCTTCCCTATGACCATAACATACACTTATCCCGCGAATTCACTCCCGACAGGTCATTCCTGACAGGAGAGTGCTCCACAGCAAATCTTGAGACATTATTCAGTCTTATCAATAGAAGTTTTACTGACGATAATATAGAAGAAACCGCATTCATCACAAAATTGGAAGAACTGACCCGTGATGAAGTCTATGGGTTCAACTCACCCGAATTCAGACTGCATCATTTTTCATCAGCATATCTTAAACCAAGACAGGACTACTCCCATCTGGATTTCCACACTTTCGAAGACTTTCTGAACCGAGGCTGCAGAAACATATCCAATTACACTTTCCTCATATCAGGAGACTGTTCGGAAGAGCAAATGAAAGACTACATCGAACGCTATCTCTTACCCATTCAAGGCAAGAAGACATCCAGAATACAGGGCAGCGGACAATTCTCTTTAATGCCTTCCAATGTGGAGGTGAGCGACTCCATGGAGATGGAATACCCCAGACAGCTGCTTGCTTTGAGACTTACGGATGAAGTCCCCTATAATCTGTCAGGCATAATGACAGCAAAAATCATCAGCTCTCTCATCCGACAGAAAGTGTCAGAAGTTTTTTTCGCCCAAGGCATCTTGTCAGACAGTTCTGCAGACCGCATACAATATCCCGGGAATCTGCTTTCAATAGAATTCCGAATGACATCTCCTGCATCCTTCAATGCCTGTGAGAAAATTTTGAACACCACACTCGAAGACCTTGAAGAGAACGGAGTGCCGAATGAACGAATCGCTGCTGCCAAAACAGCCTTAGCCGCTTCCCTGACCATGCAAGCATCTTCAGGGAACAAGTACTGGATTAATATGATGGAAGCCCGACTCAACGGAAAGGACTTCATCTCCGAACGCGATGCCACACTCAATGCCTTAAGTGCCGCAGACATCAACACCGCTCTGAAAAACTTCATCGCATCATCCTACCGCAGCACCGTTAGAATATCGCCCGAAGAAATCCTCATTCCGGACTTCTCCGACATCGAATTCGAAGAAGTGCTCACTCAGCCTCTGGACACGACATTCCATTTCGAAAGATGGACTCCCGGGGCCCGAAAACTTTCGAAACAGCAGCCTGCTGAAGAAGCCGCCGAAGAGACCACAGAAGCAAGCGATGATGCGACCGATGATGAAGACATAGAAGAAAGTGGCACTGATATCAATAATACCGATATCATCAATCCTGAAAGTGAGACCACCGAAGATATCGAAGTTCTGATAAATAATATCCTCAATGCTGAAAATCAGACCACAGAAGAGCCTGACACAGTAAAGGTAAACACTGAAGTGAAAGATACGCTGATGAAAAAAGAGGCAGGGAAGGCTGCTCTTACGAAATCCGATACTTCAGATATGTGATTTTCATTCCTTCAGCCAGGAACTGAGATTCATAGAAAGTCTTGATTTGCAGCAGTTCATCACCATCCGCCCTTCCACTGCCATAGATATCGTTATCGGCTTCAAGCAGTTCATATCCGTTCTCCGCGATAACTTCAAGTGTCGATTCATGCAGCAGTATGCTGTCCGTTTTAAGGTGAATCAGACCGCCTTTCACCAGAAACTTGGAATAAATGTCATTAAAAACTTTACTGGTCAGACGTTTGTTCGGTTTCTTGGGCTGAGGGTCCGAGAATGTCAGCCATATTTCGGAAACTTCATCGCAGGTAAACATTGAATCTATGAATTCTATTCTGGTCCTGAGAAAGGCAACATTCGGCATATTATTGACTGTGGCATACTTCGCTCCCTTCCAGAGTCGGGCTCCCTTGATATCGACACCGATGAAATTCCTGTCCGGATACTTTTCCGCCAGCGCTATGGTGTACTCTCCTTTTCCGCATCCCAGTTCGAGGACTATCGGAGCATCATTACCGAAAATCTTCTCCCCCCAATGC
>JAZUEO010000102.1:0-4586 GCA_045640205.1 Candidatus Coprenecus sp.
ATATCGAAATTACAGACTATGATTCAGAGTGTGGCTGTTCCCCTGGCCATTCCACTGATGCTGTTCAACTGCGATTTCAAGTTGTGGACCAAAACACTTCCAAAATCCGTAGCAGCCCTGTCAGGTGGTCTTCTTGCCATAATAATCGCCATAGTAACAGGTTTTTTCCTTTTCAAAAACAGCGGAATTCCTGATTTTCCAAAAGTGGCTGGAATGCTGACAGGAATCTATACCGGCGGGACTATGAATTTTTTCGCCCTTGGAGCGGCGTTGGATGTCGACCCGAGCATAATTACCATTACCTACACATTCCAGATGCTGATAACTTTCCCGTTTATTATGTTCATAGTCGGCGGAGGTTACAGGCTTTTCAGAAAACTGCTTCCTTTTCCGGATGACAATGTGGCCATAAATGACATCTCTGACGCACAGTCTGCTGCCGGAAACGGATTCGAGAACTATCGCGGAATGTTGAAATGGGATACTTTCAAAAAGACTCTTTACGGGCTTATCCTTTCCATCGTATTTCTCGCCTTGGGTGCCGGAGTAGCTCTGCTTACCACAGGGAAACTGAATGAGATGGTAGTAATCCTGACAATAACCACACTATCCATCATCGCTTCATTTTCCAGAAAAGTACGGGAACTACCGCGTACGTTCGAACTCGGAATGGTTTTCATCCTTCTTTTCAGCGTCGTAGTGGCTTCACAATTCAATATCTACAGCATTGATGCGAATGCGCTTCAGTTAGGAGGCTTCATCCTCTTCCTTATGCTTATGTCCATAGTCCTGCATATCATTTTCTGCAGATTTTTTCACGTCAATGGAGATCTTTATACCGTTGCCCAGGTGGGACTTTTCTGCTCACCTCCCTTCATCCCCCCTGTAGTGGCAGCCCTTGGGAACAAGAAAGTCCTCATCAGCGGAATCGTCATAGGACTTGTCGGCTATGCCGTGGGAACCTATCTCGGAGTATCACTGTCCTATCTTCTTTCATTGTTTTAGAGGCGTAGAAAACATCAAAAATAAGTGGTATATTCGCACATCAAAAGTAAGACAAATGATACAGTTGAAAGGAAGACAATTTTTCCTCCTTGCCGGACCTTGCGTAGTTGAAAGCAATGAAATGACTCGTGAAATAGCGGCCAGGCTTAAGGACATTACCACACGCTTCGACATACCCTTCGTATTCAAAGCCTCCTATCGAAAGGCCAACCGTTCCAGCATCGACTCTTTTACTGGCATCGGCGACGAAGCCGGACTTGAAATTCTTCAGAAGATTAAAGAGGATTTCAAACTGCCAGTCGTTACCGACATCCACTCCCCTTCCGAAGCTCAGAGAGCCGCTTCGTATGATGTGGATATCCTGCAGATACCGGCATTTCTCTGCCGCCAGACCGACCTTCTGGAAGCGGCAGCCATGACTGGCAGACATATAAATATCAAGAAAGGGCAATTCCTCTCCCCTTCCGCTATGAAATTCGCTGCCGAAAAAGTGGCGCATTTCGGAAACAGGAACATTATGCTTACTGAACGTGGGACAACCTTCGGATATGGTGACTTGGTGGTTGATTTCAGAGGAATACCCCAAATGCAGGAATTCGGATACCCGGTAATTCTTGACGTTACCCATTCACTCCAACAGCCGAATCAAAGCTGTGGAGTTACCGGAGGCCGTCCTGATATGATTGAGACCATAGCCAAGGCAG
Organism: Candidatus Coprenecus sp.; assembly: GCA_045640205.1. Classification (GTDB taxonomy): domain Bacteria; phylum Bacteroidota; class Bacteroidia; order Bacteroidales; family UBA932; genus Minthomonas. The sequence goes on from JAZUEO010000102.1 coordinate 1,710, forward strand.
GAATTGCCGCAGGCGCTGACGGAATCTTTATGGAGACTCATCCTGACCCATCCAAGGCACTTTCCGATGGTGCCAATATGCTGCGTCTGAACCTTGTGGAAGAACTCCTAAAAAAACTTCTGCGCATCCGCGAAGCAGTCCTGTAAGTCCCACCATCCCTCAGTTCGGGATAACTCAGTTGATAAACAATATCTCCCTGTATTTGGGCAAAGGCCACAAATCATTATCGGTCAGTTCTTCGAGCTGATCGATACTTTTTCTTATAGGGAATAACGATTCGGCGATTTCGTGGTATGCAAGTGCCTTTTCATAATCATCGCTGATATTGTTGGCTACCACGCGCTGTGCTACCATCGCATCCACGCTTTCTTTGATTTCCTTGACCAATGAAGATATTTCAGAAACTATCCGCATCTGTGTGACTGCCATTTCCCGGTAATCTTCGGGGAAATTCAATCGCATCAGCTCAATGTTTTTCAATAGCTCTGTCTGATAGTTTATCGCTGCCGGAATGATATGGTTGACGGCCATTCTGCCGGTGACTCTGGCCTCAATCTGAACTTTTTTACAATATGTATCCCAACGGACTTCATTTCTGGCCTCCAGTTCTTTTCTGGAGTAAACACCTAATCCGGTAAACATATCGACCGACTTCTGTTCAGTGAATGCCTTGAACATCTTGGGAACGTTAGTTTCAGTATCGAGACCGCGACGTTCGGCTTCTGCTATCCATCCATCAGAATAGCCGTTGCCATCGAAACATACTACATCCAGAATCGAAGCGACAATGGGTTTCAGTGTATCCATTACTGCGATGTTCATCGCTTTGCCTGCTGACATCTCCTTATCTACAGCAGCCTTGAACTCAATGAGTTGCTCAGCCACTGCCGAATTCAGTGTGGTCAACGCCCCTGCGCAATTGGCACTGGCTCCAACAGCGCGGAATTCGAACCTGTTACCCGTAAATGCGAACGGGGATGTCCTGTTACGGTCTGTATTGTCAACGAAAATCTCAGGTATTCCAAGAAGCCCGATATTCCTTCCGCGCTTTCCGGTAATTTCTATCGGGGTGTCGGAAGGCATCTCCAGAAACTTATGAAGTACATCTGTCATAGTCTGCCCAAGAAAAGCCGAAACGATGGCCGGTGGCGCTTCATTGGCCCCCAGACGATGTGCATTGGTAGCTGAAGCGATACTGGCTTTCAATAAGGCATTGTGTTTCTGCACAGCCGCGAGAGTATTCACGAAAAAAGTGAGGAACTGAAGATTGCTCTTTGGGTCGTGTCCCGGGGCCAGGAGTTGTGTTCCGGTATCAGTACCGAGAGACCAGTTATTGTGCTTTCCACTGCCGTTTATTCCTTCAAAGGGTTTTTCGTGAAAAAGAACCACGAATCCGTGCCGGCGGGCAGTACTTATCATAACGTTCATCATTATCTGGTTCTGGTCATTGGCCAAATTCGCTTCACCGTATATGGGGGCCATTTCAAACTGATTCGGAGCAGCCTCATTGTGCATAGTTTTCAACGGAATGCCAAGTTTGAATCCAGCCATTTCTATGTCACGCATAAAAGCGGCCACACGTGAAGGGATGGCACCGAAATAATGGTCGTTGAGCTGTTGGCTCTTGGAGGAAGGATGCCCCATAAGTGTACGTCCGGAGAGCATCAAATCAGGTCGGGAGGCATAAAGGTCCTCGTCTATGAGAAAGTATTCCTGTTCCCATCCGAGATAGGAATATACCTTTTTCACGTTCCGGTCAAAAAGACGGCACACAGGAAGAGCTGCATCATTGATAGCCTTGAGGGACTTTTTCAGAGGGGTTTTGTAATCCAGAGCCTCACCGGTATATGAAATGAACACGGAAGGAATGCATAGCGTATCTCCTTGTATAAAAACGGGAGAGCTGGGATCCCAGGCCGTATAGCCACGGGCTTCGAAAGTTGCCCTTATACCCCCGCTCGGAAAAGATGTTACATCCGTTTCCTGCCGTACCAGAGATTTTCCGTCGAAACTTTCTATCATACCACCCTTCCCGTCATAATCCATAAAGGAATCGTGTTTTTCAGCTGTTACCTCCGTCAGTGGCTGGAACCAATGCGAAATATGGGTAACACCACGTTCCATGGCCCAAGTCTTCATTCCATCAGCCACTTTGTCCGCTGTGGTTCTGTCGAGGGCGATGCCATTGTCTATGCAGTCACATATTCTGGAAAATGTAGCCTTATCCAGATACTGCCGCATTTTTTCACGTCCGAATACCAATTCTCCGAAATAATCAGAAACCTTTGAGGAAGGAGGTTCCACCTTAACTGCTTTCTTCTTGAAAGCATCCTTTACAAGGTCAAATCTAAGTTTGCTCATAGCAAGTACGTTAGTCGCACAAAAATAGATAAAAGTTTTCAAACAAAAGAGGGGATATCCCTAAGGTCATCCCCTCTTTCTCTGCTATGAACCGATGAATCAGAGCTGAGGACCGGCTGTTACGAGAGCCTTGCCCGCTTCGTTTGATTCATATTTATGGAAGTTCTTGATGAAACGTCCGGCGAGATCCTTAGCCTTTTCTTCCCAGTCTGAAGCTGAAGCATAGGTGTCACGTGGATCGAGGATACCGGTGTCAACCCCCTTGAGCTGAGTGGGAACGGTGAAGTTGAAATAAGGAATCTGCTTGGTGGGAGCCGCATCGATTGAATGGTCGAGGATGGCATCTATGATTCCGCGGGTATCCTTGATGGAGATACGTTTGCCTGTTCCGTTCCAACCGGTGTTTACGAGGTAAGCCTTTGCACCACTTTCCTGCATTCTCTTAACGAGTTCTTCAGCATATTTCGTAGGATGGAGTTCGAGGAATGCCTGTCCGAAGCAAGCGGAGAAGGTAGG
>JAZUEO010000103.1:0-2080 GCA_045640205.1 Candidatus Coprenecus sp.
TGCGGTGGAGGGATGTGTCATCGTCGCGATAGAGTGGGACGGAGGACTCGGAATCGCGTCCGCGGAGAACGTATCTCAGGGGCTGCCATTTCATCTCATCGAACGCTCTGCGACAGTCCCTCAGAATCATATCCCTCCTCCCCCAGGCAAGGTGGGCGGCGATAACCGCAGCGATTTCCACATCCTGAAGGGTGGCTTCGCCCCTTTCGTGGCGCTTGGCGAATTCTTTGGGAAATATTATGGGGTCTCCCTCGAACCAGCATTCCCGATTATATTTTTCCGCCAGAGAGCGCAAAAGTTCGCTTGGGTTTTCCATTTCTGTAAAAACAGCTGCCTGTGCAAGTGAAAAAGACCGGCCGGAGCCGATCTTTTCAATCATTGTCGATATATCGTTGATTCTTACAGTTCTTCGAATTCCACATTTGAGAAATTAGAGTCGGAAGGACGTTCTTCTGCTATGCGTTCCACTACGGGACATTTTTCCTTTATGAAAGCGATGACTTCCTGAAGGCCTTCTGTAAATTTCTCAAAATCTTCCTTGTAGAGGAAAATCTTGTGTTTGTCATACACGAAGCGTCCGTCTTTTTCCACTCTCCGTTTGCTTTCAGTAATGGTAAGGTAATAGTCGTTACCCTTGGTCGCTTTGACATCGAAGAAATAAGTTCTTTTTCCTGCTCTGACGGGCTTTGAAAAAACATCATCTCCACCGCGTTCCTGCGCTGCTGCATTTTCAATATCTTCTGAATACATAACTGTGTGTTTTAAAAATTCTTCACAAAGGTAAAAGAAAAATCATCAGTAAAACCTATATTTGCAGAATAATTTTATATTCGGATTATGATTAACCGTCGTTTGATAAGAATAAAGGTGTTTAAAGTTCTTTACAGTTCTGTTTTTTCGGATTCATTTTCTACTTCCGAGGCTGAAAAGGAATTGAAAGTTTCGTGTCGGCAGACACTTAATCTTTATTACTATGTGCTGCATCTTTTGGTGGCCCTCAAGCGTGCCGCTGAAGTTAAAGTGGAGAACGGTCTCAGAAAGTATCACCCTACCGAAGAAGAACTTCATCCTAACCTGAAATTCATCAATAACCAGTTTACCGATTATCTCGAAAAGGATGAACATTTTATCAAATACTGTGAGAAAAACGGCTTGCTTTGGAGTGGTGAAGATACTCCGCTGGTGCGGAAGATACTTTCAAACATATACGAAAGGGATTATTTCAAGGAATATATGGCTTCACCAGAACATTCCATCGCTCAGGACTGTGAGTTGTGGTCGGATATTCTGGCTTCAGAAATAGCTGAGAATGAGGAGATAGAGGAGATTCTGGAAGAGAAATCCGTATATTGGATAGATGACCTCACATATGTTGTCAATGTGGTGCTCAAGCACATAGATAACTTCAAGACGAGAAAGAAGATTCTTTATCCCGATATGTTTCTCAAGGAGGATGACAGGGAATTCGCTTTCCGTCTGCTGTCCTTGTCCCTGAATCATTATCACGAATATACGGATGCCGTCGCATCCGCAGTTACGAACTGGGATTCGGATCGTATAGTCGCCACAGACACCATTCTTATGGCCCAAGGTATGGCCGAGGCGGTGGGTTTCCCCGAAATTCCTGTGAAAGTGACCATAAATGAGTATGTCGAGATATCCAAATTCTACAGTACTGTCAACAGCCGTATTTTCGTCAACGGCCTTCTTGATAAACTGATTCAGCAGTACCTTTCCGAGGGTAAGATAGTGAAGGAGGGCCGTGGTCTGCGGGAAGACTGACGTACTTCAATTCGGACAGAAATATTAACCTAATCAAATAAAACTAAATATGAATATTCTTTTTATGCTTCAGGAAGCCCCTCAGGGTGGCAATTGGTCTTTTCTCGTAATGATGGTTCTCATCTTCGTGGTGATGTGGTTTTTTATGATTCGTCCCCAGCAGAAAAAGCAGAAGGAAATCAATGCATGGAGGAGTTCACTGAAAAAAGGAGACAAGGTGATTACCGTAGGCGGTATCTATGGAGTGATTTCAGAGGTCAAGGATGCGTTCCTTATCCTCGAAATTACAGACGGTGTC
>JAZUEO010000104.1:0-2102 GCA_045640205.1 Candidatus Coprenecus sp.
GTTCCACACAACCTGCAAATGTATTCAGGACAAATGCCCTTGATGACTCCGCCTGGAATTCTTCAGTATGGATTTCCGCGGAAAATGCACCGGTCCATACCGGTAATCCGAACGATAATTATCTCGCTGCGGACGGGTCGAGTTGGTTTCTTTCCTCAGTAAAAAATGAATCCAAACTCAAGAAAGCCGTTTGGATGACAACAGGTCTCGGAGTCTATGAACTCTACGTGAACGGTAAAACCATAGGAGATGAATTTCTCAAGCCCGGATTCACCCACCCGTACAAGACCAAACGGTCATTCACTTATGACGTGACAGCCGCTATGAATCTTTCTGCCGGAGAGGACAATATTCTTTCAGTTCAGGTAACCCCCGGATGGTGGGCGGACAAAATCATCACTCCCGGTGACAATGATGGAATGATAGGAAAGAAATGTGCCTTCCGCGGTGTTCTTGAGCTCACCTTTGCCGACGGTAGCACACGACTCATCGGCACATCCCCGCAGAATTGGAAAGCAGGAATCGCAGGTCCCGTGCAGCATGCAGCCATTTTCGATGGAGAAAGGTTCGATGCCCGCATTCAGCCCGGATATGCCACCCCGGAACTTCTGGGAGCAGCTGAAGAAAATACCGAATTCAAAGGCGAAATTCTCCCCTCCGCAGGCGCAGAAATCTACCTTCGTGAAGATTTGACTCTTTCTCCCGTCAAAGCCTACATCTGGAAAGGCGCAGAAGGAGCGAATGACGAAGCCTTCGGAAAGGTGGTGGTAACCGAGGAGATTGCCGCAGGCCAGGAATTCACCCTGACTCCGGGACAGACACTGGTAGTCGATTTCGGACAGAACTGCGCCGCGGTTCCCTCCTTCATTTTCAAAGCCACCAAAGGCACTTGCCTCTGCTGTCTCCCTGGAGAGCTGCTCAATGACGGAAACGGAGCCAAGTCACGAGGAATGGATGGTCCGGAAGGAAGTGTACACCGCACAAATCTCCGCACACAGGATGATGCCATGCGCATTGATTACACTTTCGCCGGAAATGAAGATTTCGAATCATATCACCCCCGCTGTTCTTTCTTCGGATACCGCTTCATATCTGTAACCGCTACAGATAACGTCACCATCAGGGAAATCAAGTCCATTCCTGTTACATCCATCACCAAAGAAATGGAAACCGGGACTCTCACCACAGGAAATGACCTCATCAACAAACTTATTTCCAATACCGTCTGGGGACAGCGCTCAAATTATCTTTCAGTTCCCACCGACTGCCCGCAGCGAAATGAACGTCTCGGATGGACCGCTGACACACAAGTATTCGCGGAAACAGGAGCATTCTTCGCCAACACCAAGAATTTCTTCCACAAATGGATGCGCGATATGAGGGACACCCAGGGCGAATTCGGAGGATTCCCGGGCGTGGCTCCATTCGCCCAATACGGTGCCGAGCCTACTTCCATGATGCGTTTAGGCTGGTCGGATGCAGGCATTATCGTACCTTGGACCATATGGAGACAGTTCGGCGACACGCAGATAATCGAAGAGAACTGGGATGCCATAGCCCGTTTCATGCAGCATATTTATGAAACGAAATATGACCACGAAAGCTGTATAGCCGAAAACGGCAATTACCAATGGGCCGACTGGCTCAGTTATGAAGACCTCGAATCCACCAGCGGACGTGCGTGGATTACTGACGCCAAAGGCAATAGTGTCTGCAAGCCCGAAACCATCGAATACTGGAGCTACCTCGGAGCATCCTACTGGGTGTCAAATGCCAGGATGATGAGAGATATGGCCGCAGCCACCGGACGCGATGCATCCGTATACGAAAAAATGGCCGATGAAGGTGTCCGATACATCAAGGACAGATTCTTCAATGAAAAAGGAGAATTCCGCGTAGAAACACTAAACACTATGCAGACGCCTGCCTTATTCGCCCTCAGAAACGGAATAATCGATGGAATGGCCAAAGAGGCTATGATAGTACGTTTGCGCGAAAACTTCAAGCAACATGACAACTGTCTCCAGACAGGCTTCCTCGGAACATCCATTCTAATGAAAACCCTGACGGAAAACGGAATAGGTCGGATCGTAGCCATGTCG
>JAZUEO010000105.1:0-5837 GCA_045640205.1 Candidatus Coprenecus sp.
CTGAAGGAGAATATTCCTTTAGAGACGGTATGCCGTATCACCGGATTCACACCGCAGCAGATGGAACTCATATCGAAAACGCTCTGACAGAAGCCCCTTGAATCATTTAAAAACAGATTTCAATGCGATTTTCTCCGCACAGCGGATTCCGTCTATTGCGGACGACACGATGCCTCCGCTATACCCCGCACCCTCCCCGCAGGGATAAAGTCCCGGAGCCGAGACACACTCCAAGGTCAGAGAATCACGCGGGATGCGAACCGGAGAACTAGTTCTGGACTCCACTGCCAGAAGAAGTGATTCCCGGGTATAATAACCGCGCATCTTCCTATCAAAAAGAGGGAATGCTCTCCGAAGGCGGGAAGCCACGAAATCGGGAAGGACTTCATTCAGTGAAACTGCCTCAACACCGGGAACATAAGAACTCTGAGGCAGCGGAGAAAGGACACTTCTTCCGCCTGGTTTGGAACGGACGAAATCGGTCATCCGCTGAGCTGGAGCCTTGAAAGAGCCGGTAGCGGCAAACGCCTTCCTCTCCACAGATTCCTGAAACGCCAGCATTTTAAGCGGAAGAGATTTTTCATTGCCGCAGGCGGCAATATCAAGACTCGCGATATCTTCCGGCTCCACAGACACCACTATACCTGCATTGGCACGGGGCCCGTTCCTCCGGGAGGAAGACATTCCATTGAGAACCACCGTTCCGGGGAGAGTGGAAGAGGGAACCAGAATACCTCCGGGGCACATACAGAAACTGAAGACACCGCGACCTTCCACCTGTGTCACCAAGGAATACTCCGCCGGGGGAAGATACGGAGAACGACGGCCGTGGTATTGGATATCATTTATCAGAATCTGGGGATGCTCAGCACGCACACCGAGAGCGAACCCCTTGGCTTCCAGCGCCCACCCCTTCCGTTCGAAGAGCTGATAAATATCTTTGGCGGAATGACCCGTAGCCAGAATGACGGAACCGGCCCGGTAGATTTCACCTGCCGAGGTAAAGATTTGCCATTCGATACCCTTGCGTTCCAGATCAGTCACGAGGGTGGAAAAGTGATACTCTCCACCGTGTTCTTCAATGCAATGCCTGAGATTTTCCATTATTCCCGGAAGAAGGTCCGACCCTATATGGGGATGGGCATCGAAGAGCACGGACTCCTCGGCTCCGAAGAATTTCAACTGGGTGAGAACCTCTTTCACGTCTCCCCTCTTGTTCGAACGGGTATAAAGTTTTCCGTCGGAAAAAGTGCCGGCACCTCCTTCTCCGAAACAATAATTGGAATCGGGATTCAGTTTTCCCTCTCTGGAAATGGCGGCTATGTCATATTTCCGCTGATGCACATCGCGTCCGCGCTCCAGAATTACCGGCCGAAGACCTTCTCTCAGGCATTTCAATGCTGCGAAAAGTCCCGCCGGCCCTGCCCCGATAATTACGACCGGTTCAGCAGCGCGCACATCTTTGAAATCGAGATAATCCCGGACTTGACGCAGCGTTTCGCCTTTAAAATACACATCCGCTCTGTAACGGAACAATATTTCCCGGCCACGGGCATCGAGAGACTTTCTTAGTACCTCCACCCACTCGACATCCAAGCGTGAGACACCGGAGGCTTTCGCTGCGGCCGTCTTGATTTCCAGGGAATCGGGAGTATGTTCTACCGGAAAGGAAAATTCAACTGTTTTCATAGCTTCCCCTCATCTTTCTCCTCCTGCATCAGCAGCAATTCCTCTTTCGCCTTTTCCACCTGTTCCAATTCCTGCGCTTCTTTCTTCTTCCTCGACATAAAAATCTCTTTGAATCGGGAGAATTCGTCCTGGAAAGAGAAGCCGAAACCGTTCCTCTGGGAATTGTCTATGAAGTTCGTATATTGGTCAGCCGCTCTGGTAAACAGGGAGAAACGGAACTTGCCCCGTTTGTCCATCTTGAGCTGAGCCTCGAAATTTCCGCTCCAGTTCTGATATCGGTTTCCGTTCCCTACGCTTCCGTTCAGAATCAGACGGTTGTCGAATGCCTGATAAGACAGATTCACGTCGAACATATTGTTTTGGGTATTCGTCCTCTGATAATTCAGACCGATATCCAATGGAACGTTGAGAGTTCTCAATATATTGTTGACGTGATTCGAGAACATTTCACTGACATTGGAATAGAGTATATTGCCGTTTTCTGTAACACCGGACTGTTCATCAGTCACAAAACTCCCGGTGAGCATCAGAGCCATAAACTGTTTCTGGACTTTCGATTCCGTAGCAAAAGCCGTTTCCACACGTCCTCTTGTAAGAGGGTCTATATCGCGAATGTCTATTTTGAAATTGAACATTGGATTTTCGAGATTCCCCTTCAGGAAAACGGACGCATAGACATTCTGCCTCGTTCCCACGGAGGTGGTATCGGAAATCAATGTCGAAACGGAAGTCTTGGTCTTATATGTGGCACCGATATCCATACGCGTATTTGAAAGAGGGCCGTTAAAGCTCAAACTTCCCCCTTCATTGAGAATAAAGTTTCTGGCGATAAGACCGGCGAAAGAATATCTGGCCGTCCCAGAACTAACCCTATAGTCCCCGTAAACATCAAATTTCGAATGAACGGGATCAATGTCCAGATTCACACGTGCATTGCCGTGACATTCCACTATATTGCCCAGATTCTTATCCAGTTCGATGGTCACCAGAGCATCGTCATACAGGGTGGCATCCGCCTTGATTCTGACTTTGGCCTTTTCCTGCACGGTTTTCATTCCCGCTGTCATTATGGAATCATAGGGATCCATCCTGACTTCCGAATAATCACGAAAAACGAGTATTTCATTCGAAGAAGCCGCATAGGTATTGCTAACGGGCACATGGAGGGAAGTTCCTTCTCCGGTTCTCACACGCGCATCCACCAGGATATTGTCCAGAGGTCCGCTTACCGATACGGAACCGCTCCCGGTGGCAGTGCCGTAAATCGAAGATTCTGAAGATTCCTTAATGTCAACGCATTCCAAATCCTTGAAAGCCAGTCGCAGGTTCAGTTCCATATCAGTCAGGAAATGATGGCTGATGTATCCTTGCAGAAGTGCCTTCTGTCCCCTCCTGTCTTCAATATTCAAGTCATTGATGTCTATTCTGTCCTCCGTAAACTTCATTCCACCGTTCACTGTATAGGGAACGTTCGTCAACAATGGTGTAAATGCGAAATCCACGAAACGTGTATCTTCACTGCCGATGGAAAAACGTCCGTCCTTCCCCTTCAGGATGACATTGCCTGACAGCCTTCCGCCATCTATACTGAGAATATCACTCACGAATGGCCGTGCATATACTACGGAGAGTTCATCAAGCCGTGCCTTGACCTGCAGTTCTCTGTCACGGTGACAGTAATAGCCTGAAATGTTCAACGGTTCCCTGTTCTTATACCGGCTGAGAAACTGCAGATTGATTCGCTCAAGAGATGAATCCCATTTACTGCCGATGACAACATCCCCAAGGGGATTGTCATAGAATGAGATATCCCTTCCGACGATATTCGTCACAAAATTGGATTTTCCGTAAAAATCTTTGATTCTCATTATGCCGGTAAGAGTCCCGCCCAATGATATCTTATCGGTCAGGAACTCATTGACCATAGAAATATTCAGACGGTTAAGACTGACTGTCAGTTCATCCTCAGGTGATTCGGAAACGGTTCCACCGATATTCAGAGACTCCCTGGCATTATGGAATCTGAATCCTTTCACGGAAAGATAATGATTCCCCAGCAGCACCTTCGCCGAATCAAGCTTCCATTTTTCATTTTCAAGATAGACTTCAGCACCGTCTATACCGATATCCGTTCTTAAAGAATTGTTTTCATCCCTTGAGAATGAAATTCTTGAAGACAATTTCATCGGCCTCCCGACATTGCGGGCACTGTCAAGGAACGAAAGTTTCAGACCGACGACACCATCTGAGGAAAGGATTTTCAAATCATTGTTCCCGGTACAAATCCCACCGGACCTGAATTCCGCGCTGCGGATGTCGAGTCTCACGGTGGAATCGGGATTATCGAGAGCCATTTCGATATTTTTCAGATAACTTCCCTTTCTGGCTATACGAGCCGATGCCATACTTATTCTCAAACTGTCTTTATCTGACAATGTCATCCTGACATTGGAACCGTCAGCCAGATAAAACCCATCAGAAAGCACATTCAACACCTTCCACAGATTATGAGTTTCCAGAAACGCCGTATCATTTCCGGGCTGCATCACTTGTACAGCCTGCTGCTTCCCACCCAGCTGCAATTTCCGGTACTGCCTATCCAATACGATATCCTTCGCCCTCGCGATGGCCACGAACAGAGGGTCTTCCCCACTATAGGTAAAATCGGCAAATGGAGACTTCATCTGCACTTTGAAATGGGAATTATCATACGAGGAATGCACCACCAGTGAATCGAGAGTAAGTTCACCTCTGCCGCTACGGTAATTGGCATCCGATATTTTAACCATACCTACAGCATTGTTCTCTCCGTTAAAATCCAGTTCAGCGATTAATCTTGTGTTTTTCAATAATGAGGTATCGTTTCCCGAAACCAGATTCAATGATTTGAAATCCAGGCAGTGTGCTTCCCCGGTCAGACTGTAATGACCGGCCCTGTCATTTTCCCGCACATAGGCATCTCCCCGGAATTCAGCATTGAAGCATTTATCCCTACTGGCAAAGCGGACTCTGCAGGAAGTATCCGAAGCTGCACCGGAAAGATAAATGTTCCGGTAATCGTATCCATTGACTCCGATTCTGCCTACATTCAGATATTCAACATCCAGAGCCGTATGATACCCTGACTCGAACTTTCCCTTGAACTTGAAATCGGTCTGCCCGAAAAGTTTGTTCGAAAAGACGCAGCCAAGGTCCAGGGAATCGGCCTCCACGACTCCGCCGACCACCACCCCGCGGGGAGTAAAGAGGCTGAGCATAACATTATGGGAAAGTTGCCCGGAGTCTAATTTCAGGTCGCCCGTCACATTCAAATTACTGAACGGACCCTTGAAGGAAATATTCTGCACTATCGTCCTGCCTTCCGCTATTTGTGATATTTCATCCGTCACCGGCATTCCGCTCCACTCGGACACTACCCGCGAAATATCTTCCGAATCGATGACATCACTGATTTTTCCTTCCAGAAATGTATTCGGCATATCGGGTATTCCGGTCATACGCGCTTTAACTGAAACGGAAGTCCTGCTCTCCGGTAGAACAACATGGAGATATCCGGCATCCATATCAGAGACCGGACCGTGTACATATCCGTCCTTTATCACCAGTTTCAGATTATTGGTCTGCATGGACGGGACGAAATGTTTGAGGGAATTGAACGTAAATTCCGTCTCTCTGAACTTCACATCCATCACCACGCTGTCCACCCATTCCTTCAATTGTCCGGTGGAAGAATATTTAAAATACAGATGTTCCGCTTCCAGCACAGTCCCGCACAAATCCTCAAGATGCATATCATCCATACCGGAGCCGTGCGGACCGAGATGGAAATGTCCTGTCATATTCAGGATTCCAGCTCCGGAAGCTTCCCTGGCGGATATTCCGACAATATCGCATCTCACCTCTCCGTCCACAGTTTTCAAGTCCTTGAAATGAGCGCAGATATCCCTGATTTTCAAATTATTGTACAACATCTGTCCTGGAACGTGTTCCACTACGTCGGGCACATAAGGATTACTCAGGGAAAAGCCACAGTCCTTCAGACGGATTTCATCGGCGGCAAGGTCAGGAAAAACCGGAGGCACTACATCAGGGTCAGGAAGCGGGATATTCAATATACGGTTCAGATTCGAGGCATTGTCGGGGCGTTC
>JAZUEO010000106.1:0-6930 GCA_045640205.1 Candidatus Coprenecus sp.
CACTTCCCGATATCCTTTATAAACAAAGGGCCCCGAACTTTCGGAACCCTTTGTCGGGATGAGACGACTCGAACGTCCGACCCCCACGTCCCTAACGTGGTGCGCTAACCAACTGCGCCACATCCCGAATAGGACTGCAAAGATATAATCTTTTTTTTAGAGTTGTTATATTTTTCTTAAAAATGTGTTTTTATGCTCTTTGTAAAGCCACCAGAGAGCGGATGGATTTGGCCACGTTAATCATATGGTCTGCTATTCTTTCAGTATCGGATGAGAGCTCAAGGTATTGTGCACCGGAAGATGGTGAGCAGATGCCCTTGGTCATACGGACTATATGGTTGTCTTCCATACTCTTGGTGTAATCGTCGATTTGCTCTTCTATAACATTGGCCTCGGAGAGGGATCCTATGTCTTCGAGAGTATAGGCTTTAATGGCTTTTTCATAGAGGGAGTGAACCAGTATTTTCAGTTGACTGATTTCATAGAGAGCATTATCTGAGAAATGCTCACCCGCTTTCTGAAGAGCTTCGGCATATTCCACTATATTGACAGCATAGTCCCCGATTCGTTCGATGTCGCGGATGGAACGGTATGTGGTGGATATATAGACACGGTCATGCTCACTTAAACCCGATTTGTCGGAGAGTTTCACCACGAAGTCTATTAACTGTCTGTTGATGAAATTAATCTTGCTTTCCATCTGGTAGAACAAGTCCTTTTCTTCGAAATTAAGGGTGGAGATGATGTCAACTGACCTGTCGAAGTTACTGACAGCGATATCGGCCATATTGATGATTTCACGTTTCAGAAGTGATACGGCCATAGGGGGAGTACTGAGGATATTGTCATTGACAAAGTGGAGTCTCATGATTTCATTTTGTTTTTCTTCTTCCCTGTTCGGAATAAGTCGTATTACTATGCGTACCAGGAGGCTTGTGAGGGGGAGCATAATTACCACAGTGAGGACATTGAAGAATGTGTGGAACATAGCGAGCTGCGTTTGGGGAACACCGGGGAACATATCGTTGAAGATGATGCCGTAACTGAGGGCATTCCCACTCAGAAGGGTGAGAAAATATCCTGCCACCATAAAGATTATGACACCTGTGCAGTTGAATATCAAGTGTATCATTGCAGTCCTCTTGGCATTCTTTCCGCTGGTCATACCCGCTATAATAGCCACAACGCAGGAACCTATATTGGAACCCATCGTGAGGAAAATGCCTTGATCCAGAGATATCAGACCTGTCACTACCATAGCCAGCGCTATGGAGGTCATAACCGAGGAACTCTGGATGATGGCGGTGAAAATAGTTCCTATAAACACCAGAAGTAAGGGGTTTCCTATTTTTGACAGGAAAATCTTGACGGAGTCGAGGGCTGCGAACTCTTCCATTGAACCGCTCATAAGTGCAAGTCCTACGAACAGCATTCCGAATCCGGTGAATACTCCACCCAGCGTTTTCCAATGGCTGGTCTTCGAAAATAGACTGATGAAGGCGCCTATGCCGGCAAAGGCCGAAAAAATGACTGTGGTGGAGAGGGTATTTCTGCCGAACATACCAAGTGCTACGATTTGTGCCGTGACAGTGGTACCTATGTTCGCACCATAGATTATGGTCGCAGCCTGGGCTAGTGATATGATGCCGGCATTTACGAAACCGATGGTCATTACGGTGGTGGCCCCGGAACTCTGTATGAGTGCAGTGCCTACGGTGCCTATTCCCACTCCGATGAATTTATTACCGGAGGCGCGCTCGAAGAGTCTTTTGAGTTTTTCGGAACTTGCAGATTCGAGATTGGAACTCATCATCTGGCAGGCGATGAGAAAAATGCCGATTCCGGCAAGAAGGGTCAAAATGGCAGAAATGATGGCTATCGTTCCCATAAAGGTCAAGTTGCTCGTTATTTAGCTTGGTATTTTTCTGATTGTTCTTTGATGAGCTGATTGAGGACTCCTTCGTCGAAGTAATTTATTTTCATCGCTTTTTTTACATCAGACAAGGTCTGGGCTGCTACGGCGCGTGCCTGTTCGGAACCGCGGCGCAGTACATCATAAACGTATGGAATATTTTTCTCGAGTTCGTGTCTGCGCTGGCGGATAGGTTCCAGTGTGTCGTTCAGGACGCGGGACAGAAAGTTCTTTATCATCACGTCTCCGAGTCCACCGGCCTGATACTGTGCCTTGACTTCATCGAGGGAATTGAAGGTGAAAGATGATTTGCGTCCTACGAAGCATTCGCGGAACATTCCGAAGTGTTCGGGGCGGCAGAATGCATCGAGGTAGGTGAATACGGTATTGCCTTCGATATGACCCGGGTCTGAAACCTGAAGATGAAGGGGGTCGGTGAACATCCCCCTGACCTTGACATTGACTTCTTCTTCCGAGTCGGAGAGATATATGCAGTTGCCGAGCGATTTGCTCATCTTGGCCTTGCCATCGGTTCCGGGGAGGCGGAGACAGGCGGAATTTTCAGGTAACATTATTTCCGGCTCGACCAGTGTGGGTCCATATACTGAATTGAACTTGCGGACGATTTCCCTTGTCTGCTCTATCATCGGCTCCTGGTCTTCCCCTACAGGGACTGTGGTGGCCTTGAAGGCAGTAATGTCGGCGGCCTGACTGATAGGGTAGCAGAAAAATCCGACAGGGATGCCTGCTTTGGGCTCGAAACCGTCTGTATTGTCTGAAAATCCTCTCATCTGAATTTCCGCCTTGACGGTGGGATTACGTTGAAGCCGCTGAACGGTAACGAGGTTATTGTAGAAGAAGGTGAGTTCCGTGAGCTCACTGATTTGCGACTGTATGAAGAGAATGGATTTTTCTGGGTCAAGTCCTGCTGACAGGTAGTCGAGAGCGACTTCAATGATGTTCTGACGTACTTTTTCCGGATTGTCCGCATTATCGGTGAGGGCCTGGGCATCAGCTATCATTATGAATATTTTTTCGAACTGACCGCTGTTCTGCAATTCTACCCTGCGGCGAAGCGAGCCGACGTAGTGTCCGATATGAAGACGTCCTGTGGGACGGTCACCGGTAAGAATTATTTTTCCCATTCTATGTAGTTATTCGTTATAGTATATTCGTTGAACTCTTTGTGATACCGAAGTCAGGACTTCGTAGGGGATGGTTCCCAGTTTGTCCGAAACCTCGGTGACAGGAATGTGGGTACCGAAAATCTCCACTTCATCCCCTACCTTCAGCCCGGTGCCGGTAACGTCGAGCATACAGGCATCCATACATATATTGCCGATGGTATGGACTCTGTGTCCTTTCGCGTACATCTCGCCGATACCGCGTCCGAGATGCCGGTTCAGCCCGTCGGCATATCCGACCGGGATGACGGCGATGGTAGAAGGTTCGGTGATGACTCCGTGACGGCCGTATCCGACAGTATCTCCCGGATATACGTCACGTATGGCTATGATATGTGTCTTGAAGGAACTCACCGGCTTAAGAGGAAGTCCGAAACCTATTCCGTGCAGCCCGATTCCCAAGCGGACCATATCGAAGGCATAGTCGGTAAAGCGCTCTATCCCAGCGCTGTTGAGCACGTGTCTGATGATATGATGGCTGAAATGGGACTGGATTTGCTGTGTCAGTTCGGTAAAAAGATTCAGCTGTCTGCGGGTGAATTCATCCTGCTGCGGCTCGTCGGCCGTGGCCAGATGAGAGAATACTGAACGGATTATCGAACAGCGCGGGATGTTGTAGAATGCGGTTAGAGCATCTATGTCATTCCGGTCAAGTCCGGAACGGTTCATTCCTGTGTTCAGTTTGATATGGACAGGATAGTTTTTTTCTCCGTGGCGCAGCAATGCCTCCTCAAAGTTTATGAGCATATCCATAGAGTAAATCTCCGGTTCGAGATTGAATTCGATGATGTCATCGAATGATTCCGGTTCCGGATTCATCACTCCTATCGGAACGGTGATTCCTTTGGAACGGAGTTCCACCCCTTCGTCACTGTATGCTACCATCAGGTAGTTGACGCCCTGGAACTGGAGCATCGATGCCACTTCGACCGAACCGGTGCCGTATGTGAAAGCTTTTACCATTACCGCCGTCATCGTTTCTTTCGGAAGAAGGGCCCGGAAGCAGTTGAGATTATAGGCCATGGCATCCAAATCGACTTCAAGTATGGTAGTGTGTGAACGTTTCTGGAGGAAGGTGGCAATGCTCTCGAAATGGAAAGTTCTGGCTCCCTTGAGCAGGATGGCCATCCCCCTGAATGAGTTTCTTTCTTCGGAGCGGATGAAACTGTCCGTGTCTTTGTAAAAACGGTGTTCCGGGATTTCCGAGAACAGGCTGCTGTATTCACTTAATTTCGGTCCGATTCCGATGAAGAGTGAAATGCCTAGCTTTTTTATTTTTTCCGCTATAGAGGCGTAAGTGGTCTCATCTTCTGCCGAATCCACGAAGTCTGACAGGACTACAGCTTTCCCCGCTTCGGAACTGAATGCTGTCAGTCGCTGAAGGGCTATGGTGAATGAATCCGGGTCGGAATTATAATAGTCTTTAATCAGTGTGCAGCGATTGATGCCTTCCTTTATCTCCAGCCTCATTGCGACAGGCTGAAGTCGCATTACCTTGTCGCGTAGCGATTCAGGTGAGACACCTCCATAAAGGAGGTAGGTGACGGCTGTGAGGGCATTCTCTATCGAAGCTTCATCGGTGAAAGGAAGTGTGAGCTCGAATTCTGGAACGAAGGGAGTGCTGAGAATGAAGGTATCGCTCGAACTGCCATTCCTGACACTCCATGTTTTCACTGCGGAAGCATTAGGAGTGAAACTGCGGATGAGTTCGGCGGTGTCCCCTTCACGGCAGATGATGGTGTCGCAGTTACGGAAGAGTATGCATTTTTCCCGCAATTTTTCTTCCGTGGAAACAAAATTGTCCGAATGGGCGTCACCCAGGTGGGTGAAAATGCCTACGGTGGGGCGGATTATCCGTTCAAGGGTATCCATTTCCCCGGGAAGGGATATACCTGCTTCTATTATTGCCTTGCGGCAATTTTCTTTGATTTCGAGGAGTGACAGAGGAACTCCTATTTGGGAATTCCAACTGCGTGGGCTGCGATAGACACTGGGGTCATCGGACAGCATCTGGGCTATCCATTCCTTGACTACCGTCTTGCCATTGCTGCCGGTGACGGCCACTACCTCACAGTCCGGAGCAAGTTCTCCCCTATGCCGACCGGCCTCCTCCTGAAGAGCTTTGAGAGTGTCTTCCGTCTTGTGAAAAACGGCATCACTCATTTTCTCGAATTCATCTCTCCATTCGCTTACGGTAAAGTTTCTGACTCCTCTGGAATATAGTTCTGAAATATAATCGTGTCCATTATGATATTTCCCCGTCAGAGCGAAAAAAGCGGTCTCTGACGGGGAAATAACCGTTCGGCTGTCTATAGAAACATTCAGTGACATAGGGTGTTACGCCGATTCTTAGAGTTTTCGTTTAATCTGTACGATCTGGTACGCTTCGATGACGTCTCCTATCTGGATGTCGTTGAAACTTTCGATGTTCAGGCCGCAATCCATTCCCGCAGGAACTTCCTTGACGTCATCCTTGAATCTCTTGAGTGAACCGAGAACGCCGGTATGGATGACGATGCCGTCACGTATGACGCGGACTTTGGCGGTGCGGGTGAGTTTTCCGTCTTTGACCATACAGCCGGCGATGGTACCGACCTTGGAGATTCTGAAGGTCTCACGCACTTCGGCGTTGGCCGTGACCTCTTCTTTCTCTTCCGGTGCAAGCATACCTTCGATACCGCTCTTGATTTCGTTGATGGCATCGTAGATAATGGAATATTGTCTGATTTCGATTTCCTCTTTCTCTGCAAGTTTTCTGGCACCAGCCGAAGGACGGACTTGGAATCCTATGATGATGGCATTGGAAGCGGCTGCCAGAAGTACGTCCGATTCGGAAATGGCACCCACAGCCTTGTGTATGACATCCACGTGTATCTCTTCGGTCGAAAGTTTTATGAGTGAATCGGAGAGGGCTTCCACGGAACCGTCCACGTCTCCCTTGACGATGATGCTGAGTTCTTTGAAATTGCCAATGGCTATGCGGCGTCCTATTTCTTCAAGTGTGATGTGTTTCTGGGTTTTGAGGCCCTGGATTCTGAGAAGCTGGTCCCGTTTGTTGGCCAGGTCTTTGGCTTCGCGTTCATCTTCGAATACATTGAATGCTTCACCGGCAGTTGGCGCACCGTTCAGACCCAATACCGATACAGGGGTGGAGGGACCGGCTTCGGTGACTTTCTGGCCTCGTTCGTTGAACATAGCCTTGACCTTCCCATAGAAACATCCGCTCAGCATTATATCCCCTACGTGGAGAGAACCGTTCTGTACCAGAATCGTCGCAAGATAACCGCGTCCTTTGTCGAGGGATGATTCGATGACGCTCCCTTTGGCCTTTCTGTCCGGATTGGCCTTAAGGTCAAGCATATCTGCTTCCAGAAGTACTTTTTCAAGAAGTTTGTCGATGTTCAGCCCCTGTTTGGCGGAAATCTCCTGACACTGATATTTGCCTCCCCACTCTTCCACGAGGATGTTCATATTGGCCAATTGCTCGCGAATCTTGTCAGGATGAGCGCCGGGCTTGTCTATTTTGTTGATGGCGAAGATCATAGGTACACCTGCAGCCTGAGAATGGGCTATGGCTTCGAGTGTCTGTGGCATTATGGCGTCATCAGCCGCCACCACGATGATGACGAGGTCGGTAATCTTGGCTCCGCGCGCACGCATAGCGGTGAAGGCTTCGTGACCCGGGGTATCCAGGAATGTAATGCGGCGCCCGTCCGGCAGTTTGACATTGTATGCGCCTATGTGTTGGGTGATGCCACCGGCCTCACCTGCGATTACGTTCGATTTTCTGATATAGTCCAGCAGGGAGGTTTTTCCGTGGTCAACGTGTCCCAT